>PWYF01000065.1 GCA_003567955.1 Thiotrichales bacterium | reverse complement strand
GACATGAAGATGGCTGGCCCCGTCTGGTGCGCACCTGGTGTTTCGAGTTCACAGTGAGCGGACGCGAGCGATACCGGGGGCGCACTGAAACTCTTGCCGATTCCGTGCTGGTGATCCAGCTTGAGTCGCATCAGGTGCCGGACTGATGTCCCCGGGTCGGGATATTGGGTGGATGGTTTTGTAAGCGATTTGTAAGGAAGGTTGTGGTAGAGCTGGAGTACGAAAAGTTGCACACGTTATGCAAGGATCGGGGGAATGCATTATGACTATTTCGAATACACAGCGTTTTTATCGGTTACCCGGCCTGCTTTTGCTTGCGGGGTTGTTTTTGCTCACGGCTTGCAGCAGTAGCAGTAGTGGCGGAGGCGGTAACGAGATTCTGCTCTCGGGCGGCTCTGGCGGCCATGAAGCCAATGGCCAGGGTGGCCAGGGAGGCCAGCTGGCTGTGCTTCAGGAGGCCGGTGAATCGGATATTGTCATTTCGCGCTCGGGGCGGGCAGATGCCTCGTTCAGTGATGTGTCGCTGGCGCTGCATTTTGGTGACAATCCGTTGATGGTCACCAGTGACCTCACCGTGCCCGTGGTGGATGTTGCCGCCAACAAGCCGGCCATCGGTGTGCCCTATCTGCGTGATGGTATGGCTGAGATGCGTATCTCTGATGGCGATACCGGGGCATTTAATGTCGAGGAGCTGGTGACGGGCCTGCGCGTGGAATCGGGTGTCACCCTGACGCTGGAGCTCAACCAGGGTGCTGCCGCGAGTTTCGAGTTCGATCATGATCTGGAAAACCTGGGCACCATTACGGTTGAGGATGACTCGCTGGACGACCGGGGCAGCCTGACGATGTCGATTGGCGCCTACCTGGGGCGTGGCATGCTGGATACCTCGGGGGTGCTGGATGGCCAGAATGCCGGGAATATCACCGTGGAGGCCCGGGTGATAAGGAACCGTGGCCTGATTCAGGCCCGGGGCGCCGACCACCCCACGAATGGTGCCGGTAACGGCGGCAATATTGAGCTGGCCGGATTTGTTGATGTGCGCAACCGTGGAGATCTGGATGCGCGCGGAGGTGAGTCCGGGAGCGATGCCGGGGGCAATGGTGGCAATATAGCGCTTGAAGCGGGGTTTGGCCCCGTGTTTAACAGTGGTGACCTCAATGGCAGCGGGGGCGTTGGTGTCCAGGGAGGTAATGCCGGCGGCGTGGCGATGGCTACCGAAATTGCCGATGTGAGAAACAGTGGAGAAATTCGCTTCGCTGGCGGTGCCGGCGAAGACACTGGCGGTGCCGGCGGTTTTTTTGAAGGCGTTGCTGCCGGGGGTTCGATAGTGAATGACGCCAGGGTTATTCTGCGTGGTGGTGATGCCACCGTCGCTGATGGCAATGGCGGCAATGGCGGCGCAGCTTTTTTTGTCGCCGTCACCGGTTTTGGCTTCAGCGGGCCGATTGCTGCCGGTGACGTCATGGTTTCCGGGCGACTGGACGTTGCCGGGGGCGATTCGGCTGAGGCAGGCGAAGGTGCTGGTGGCAACGCCGGTCTGATCCAGGTCATCCTTGATAGTGATGGCGCACCCATGGGCCAGCAAGTCTCTCTGCTGGGCTATCGTGCACTACAGATTCAAGGCGGTGACGCCGGCGAAGCCGGTGGTAATGGCGGAGCCCTCTTTTTGCAGAACGTCCCGACTGAATCAATCCCCGCCAACATGGACGTGGCTTCCGGCGGCGCGGTGATTGAACCGGATGTCCTGCTGCATGGCGGCAGTATCGTTGCGGGCGGCGCGGGTGGCCAGGGCGGCAATGGCGGTGTGCTATTCGCAGAATTGGGTAGTGATGACCCCAATGTCGGCGCTGCTCGGGGAACCGCACGCTTCCAGGTGCACCGTGACATAGACCTGCGCTCGGGCGAGTCCGATGGCGCCTCTGCCGCGGCCCCGGCCGGGGTAATGGAGGTTGAAGCCTATGACGGCTTCGAGTTTGGTGGCGCGGTGCTGGCCGATGGCCGGCCGGATCGCTCCGAACAGGCAACCCCGGGGACCGGTTTTGGCGGTATCGGCGGTGAAATCATTGCGCTTGGTGCCCGCGAGGCCAGTCGGCTTGACGGTAACGGCTCGGTCGCCGGGGGTGATGGCGAAAGTGCCGGGGGCGATGCGGGTATATTCGTTCTGGTGGGTGAAGAAGTGACAGCCAGGCGCGCACTGGATGCCTCCGGTGGTTCGGCTGATCCGGACCTGACAGGCAGTGCAGGTGGCGACGGCGGCCTTATTGAAATGATCGCTGTTGGCAATGGCCCGGCCACCCACGCCGGCTCGCGGGATATCTCCGGGGGTGGCGGTGATACGCCGGGTGAGGATGGTACCTATAGCGTCGGCGGCGAATGCGAAGGGGATGACTGTTTCGGTATCATATAGTCGCATGAGCGGGGTCAGTCGGCCCCGCCCGTCGCTTGCTGCGGTTGCATCGGTCATTGTCGTGGAAGCGGGGAAGCTGTGTACGTAAAACTGGCGGTTGTTGCTGCTTTATTTATGCTGCCCATCGCAATGCCGGTGGCCGCGGCAGTGGACTATGATGCCGCCAGCAACCGCATCAGCATGCAGGTCGAGGATGAGCCTGCCGCAAGCCTGCTCGGGCGCATCAGTGTGCTGAGCGGCGTGGAAATTCGCATGCCACCCCGGGAAGGGCAGACGCTTTCCCTGTCACTGGATGGAGTGACACTGGAGGTTGCCCTGGCCCGGGTGGCCCGGCAACTGCAACTGAGTCATGTGTTTTCACACCGGCGCGATGAGCACGGCGAGCTGGTGCTGGTGACGGCCTGGTTGCTGCCGGAAGGGCAGGCGCCGGGCGGGGATGTGCCGGCGGTGATTTCCCCCGAGCGGGAGTCGGCGGCAAGAACCATAATTATGCAGCGTTACCGTGACCGGGGTGTGGCCGAGGCGGATATTCCCGAAGCCGTACGCATTGCCGAGCAGCGCTGGCAGGCGCGGTTGGAGGCCATGGACCCGGACCAGCGTGAACAGGTGCTTGAACGGCGTCAGCAGGTTATGCAGGAACGTCAGGCCGTGCAGGAAGATCTTGATGCCCGCCGCGAGCAGTTGCGTGAGCAACGGGAAGATCGGGCCCGGGAATACGAAGCCCTGCGTGAGACGGATCCGGAGCGCTGGGAACAGCGGCGCCAGGCCGAGGAGGCACAGCGCCGCCGGATGGAAGAGCGCTACGCTGAGTGAGTCCTGTATGGCGTGCGCTACAATCCCGTGGCGATGCATTAAAGCCATCACTCGGCAAGCACGGTCTTCGCCCGCCTCAGCGGCGAAATAATCACATGCATCACAATCAACCTGCCCCAGGGTCATGCTGACCTGTGTGTGGTCTTGAGTCTCCCGCGTTGTTTGAGTTGATATTGAAATGGCTGACTGCGTCTCTGCAGACGACATGTCGGGGATCCAGTGAGCTCTCTACGATACTGTTCCGGACACATGCTTTGAGTCTCATTCATTGTCGATGTGATACCGAACAGGGCGGAAATCTTTGCGCTGGTTTTATTCAGGGTTTTTCGAGCGCGGCTGTGGTATAAGCTGAAGAAGTAAAACTTTACATAAAGACCAGGGGTGGAGGGTTGATCATGAAAATGACACATTCAGCGCGTCATACAGGGCGCATTTTCCGGGTTTCTGGCCTGGCGCTGTTTGCCGGGTTGTTGTTGCTCACGGGCTGCAGCAGTAGCAGTAGTGGCGGCGGGGGTAATGACATCCTGCTCTCCGGTGGTTCTGGCAGTCATGAGGCCAATGGTCAGGGTGGCTCCGGTGGCACTCTGGTTGTGTTCCAGGAAGCAGGTGAATCGGATATTGTTATTTCCCGTTCGGGACGGGCGGATGCCTCGTTCAATGATGTGTCGCTGGCGCTGCATTTCGGTAGCAATCCGTTAATGGTCACCAGTGACCTGACTGTTGAAGTGGTAGCTGCATTCGGAGATAAACCGGCCAGTGGGGGGGCCTATTTGCGCGATGGTGAAGATGAACTGCGTATTTCGGATGGTGATACCACGGCATTCAACGCGGCAGAGCTGGTAACGGGGCTGCGGGTGGCCTCGGGCGTCACTTTGACCCTGGAGCTCAACCAGGGGGCCGCTGCGAATTTCGAGTTCGATCATGACCTGGAAAACCTGGGCACGATTACGGTCGCGGATGACTCGCCGACTGCCCGGGGTAATCTGGGCATGTCCGTCGGCGCCTATGCAGGGCGTGGCACACTGGATACCTCCGGGGTGCTGGATGGTCAGGATGCCGGCAACATCACCGTGTTTGCACGGGTGGTCAGAAACCGTGGCCTGATCCGGGCCCGGGGTGCGGACCACCCCACGAATGATGCCGGTAACGGCGGCAGCATTGTGCTTTCCGGGTTAGTTGATGTACGTAACCGGGGCGACCTGGATACGCGCGGGGG
>PWYF01000013.1 GCA_003567955.1 Thiotrichales bacterium | reverse complement strand
CACGCAAAGCCGCGAAGCCGCAAAGAATACAAAACATAAAAATGCTGACGCCGAAGCTCTCATGAAAAACATGAAGGCTAATGCCGGGCATAGCCCGGACTGTCTGAAAACTTCAAACTGAAAACTGAAAACGGCCGGCGGCGGCTTCGCGCAGGTCTTCCTCCACCGCCCACAGCCGGTCTTGCCCCCAATGCGCCGGTCGGTCGTCGACGCGGAAGGCGGGTACACCCCAGATGCCGAGTGACAGCAGGGTTTCGCGATTGGCTTCGGCCTCTGCGCGCCAGCCCGTGTTGGCAAGGGCGGCGTCCATGTCGGCGGTGGTGAGGCCGGCGCGCTGGCAGAGCCGGGCAAGGCCGGAGGTGGTTCCCGCGTCGATGCCTTCCGCCATCACACCCTTGAGAAAGGACCGGGCGAATTCGGCACCCTTGCCCTGCTTCATGGCGTGGAAGGTGACGGCGAGGCCGCGTTCCGCCGGCCGGCCCACGGGGTCGGCAATGCGCCCGAAGGGCAGACCGAGGCGCTCGGCCTCGCGTTTGGTGTCGCGCACGATATACAGCCGTTTGGCCAGCGGGACCTGCAGGCCGCGCATGACCATGGGCAGTACGGGTTTCAGGCGCAGTTCGGCCTGCCAGGTGTCGGCCAGCGCAATCAGGCGTTCCATGGCAATGTAGCTGTAGGGGCTGCGCAGGGAGATGTAGGCCTCAAGCACCGGCCGGCGATTGAGCGGGCCGGGTGTCAGTTCCACCTCGCGGCGCGGGACAAAGGGCTTGAGCTCGCGGAGGCTGATTCCGGCGAGGCGGGCTTCAAGATAGCCGAGCCGGTCCAGCCCCCAGTACCACTCGCTCTCGAAATGGAACGTGCCGCCGAGGTAATGCCCCAGGCGTCTGCGTTCTTTTTCGCCCTGTGCCCGGGCCGTTTGGGGGTCGCCGGTGGGGGTCGGCAGGGCCTCGCCGGCCCGCCAGGCAGCTTCTGTGTTTGCCGCGGTCAGGGCAAAGCTGCGGGCATCCCTGATGCCGGCCAGCGCCGCCTCGGCTGCCTCGATTTGCGCGGCATCGGGCCGGGTGGCCGGGGGTGGGCTCAGCCCCAGTCCGTGCGCCAGGGTTTGCGCATCACGCAACGACCATTGCCTGAGCCGCGCCCGGTCCGGCGCGGCGGCGTCGTCTGGCGGTGGCACAAGAAAGGGCACAATCTGCACGTTATAGGTGGCTTCCAGATGGGGCAGCGCCTGCACCGCCAGCCAGGAATAGGGGTCGTCAGTCTGGTGAAAGTAACGCACCAGCGGTTTTGCGCCGGTGAGTTGTCGTTTCAGTCCGGCCAGGCGGCGTCGTGCCGAGCGCATGGTGGTGCTGGTAATCAGGGCAGGGACAAGACTGCGCGGCGACGGGCTCATGTGAAACGCTCCTCTGGCCTGTCAGCTTTGACGCAACAGGCCGTGTTTGAGAATGGCAATCAGTGTATCGGCATAGGCGTCGGCGGTGTCGGGGTCAGACATATCCACCCCCGCCAGTGAGCGGGCGTTAGCCGCCTGCGCGAATGGCCCGATGGCGGCATTATTGGCCAGCATGAAGGCAAAAAGCGGGTTGATGCCCGCGGCGCGCTCGCCTTCCTGCAGCTGATCCAGGGGTTGCAGCACGAATTCGTAGGCGGGGCGCAGATGGCGCTCGACCAGCCACTGATATCGCTCGCCGCCGGCCATGCCGGCCTGCATGACAAAGCCGGCAATATGGGGAATACGGGCCGCGGTGCGCACGGTGGCGCGCACCTGGGCCTCCAGGCGGGCCACCGGGTCAGCCGGATCCACCCGGGCGATGGCTTCGCTCATGGCGCTGCGCATCCGTGCAAACAGCTCATCGGCCGCGGCCTCCCAGAGCGTGTGCTTGCTGCCGAAATAATGCCGGATCAGACCATGGGCGAGGCCGGCCTCGGCAGCAATTTTGCGCAGTGACGCCCCTTCAAACCCGTGGCGGGCAAAATGGGCCGCCGCCGTCGACAGCAATTGTCGTCGCTGGACCTCGGCTTCGCCGCCGGCGGGCCGTCCCGCCCGGCGGGGCGGATCAACAGGGGTGCTGGAGGCAGTCATACAGGGCAGCGCCTTGTTTGCGGGTGGACAGGGAATGCATTTAATTATACATTCGTATAATAATCAGATCTGCCGTAAAGGCAAGTGCGGTGGCCCAGGCGCTGAAAAACGAAAAGGGGGAAGCGACCATGTCTTTCAGAACGTTTTGGCTCTGGGTGCCGGGCGTCTTGCTGATGCTGGCTGTTGGCGGCTGGTTGGCCCTGGATCGTCTGGTGATTTATCTGCCGGGTGTTGTGCAGGAGCTCCGCTCTCCCGTCGGGCCGAATCGGCCCGTGGTCTGGGCCAGTGGGCCGCAAACCGCCGATGGCCGCGGGGATCTGCCCAATATTGTGCTGATCGTGGCCGATGACCTGGGCTGGAACGACATCACCCTGCATGGTGGGGTGGCCGGGGGTACGGTGCCGACGCCCAATATTGATCGCATCGCGCACGAAGGTGTGCGGTTGAGCCGGGCCTATGCCGCAAGCGCCACCTGCGCGCCATCCCGTGCGGCGTTGATGACCGGGCGCTATCCGACCCGCTCCGGTTTTGAGTTTACCCCCATGCCGCCGGGGATGCCGTTGATCATGAGCAGTGTCTTGCGCCGTAACCCGCAGGATCCGCCTTTTTTGTTTTTTCCGGATCGGCTTTTGTCGGAGGGCTCCGGGCCGGAGTTCGATGTTGCGGGTGTGCCGGCCAGCGAGATCAGCGTACCCCGGATGCTTCGGGCAACCCGCCGTGCGCCCGAGTTCGACGATATGGGGCTACCCGCCAGCGAGATCACCTTGCCCGAGTTGCTGGGGCGGGCCGGCTACCACTCCGTGCTGGTGGGCAAGTGGCATCTGGGGGGCAGTAATGGCTCTGACCCTGTGTCCCAGGGCTTTGATGAAAGTCTGGAGCTGGCCGGGCTGCTCTACGCCCCGGCGGGTGATGAGCGCGTGGTTGAAGCGCGTCAGGACTTTGATCCCATTGATGCCGTGTACTGGGCGGCGGGGGTGGCGGCGGTACGCGAAGGCACGGGCCCGCGCTTCGCGCCCGATATCTATCTCACCGATTATTTTACCCGCGAGGCGGTGCGTGTGATCGAGGCCAACCGCAACCGGCCCTTGTTTCTGTATCTCGCGCACTGGGCGCCGCACTCGCCCCTGCAGGCCAAACGGGCCGATTATGAGGCGCTGTCTCATATCGATGATCACGCGCTGCGGGTTTACGGGGCGATGATCCGGGCGCTGGACCGGGGTGTGGGCGAGGTGCTGGATGCGCTGGAAGCCCGGGGGATGGCCGATAATACGATTGTTATTTTTACTTCCGATAATGGCGGGGCGCACTATATCGGTCTGCCTGACATCAATCAGCCATTGCGGGGCTGGAAGGCGACGTTTTTTGAAGGCGGCGTCCGGGTGCCCACGTTTATCCGCTGGCCGGGGGTGATCGAGGCGGGGAGCGAGATGACCGGTTTCGCCCAGCAGATGGACTTCCTGCCTACGCTTGCCGCTGTCGCCGGTGTGGCGTTGCCACAGGATCGGGTGATCGACGGGGTCGATCTGATGCCCTTCCTCACAGGTGAAGTCGGAGGCGATCCGCACCAAACGCTGTTCTGGCGCAGCGGCCATTACCGCACCGTGATCGATCAGGGCTGGAAGCTGCAAGTCTCGGCCCGGCCGGAGCGTGTGTGGCTTTTTGACCTGGAAAATGATCCCTACGAGCGCAGGGATCTCTCGGAGGCCCGGCCGGAGCGTGTGGCCGACATGCGGGCTCTTCTGCAAGCCCATGATGCCGACCAGGCCGAACCGCTGTGGCCTTCTATCGCTGAAATGCCGGTGAATGTTGATACGCCACTGGGACACGTGCCACACGAGGAGGATGATTATGTTTACTGGCCCAACTAGAGGGGCTGTTGCCGCCGCGCTGGCGGGGTGGCTGGCCGTGTGCTCAGGAGCGGCACTGGCGGACGATCGCCCCAGTTTCCTGCTCGTGATTCTGGACGATATCGGCTTTACCGATCTCGGGGCCTACGGCAGCGAGATACGGACGCCGCATTTCGATGCCGAGGCCGAACGCGGGGCAATCTTTACCAATTTCCATGTCGCCCCCACCTGTGCGCCCACCCGCGCCATGCTGATGACCGGGGTGGACAGCCACCGTACCGGGGTGCCGACGCTGGATCATCTGATGTTGCCGGAACAACAGGGCCGGCCCGGCTATGAAGGCGAGCTCAATACCCGCGTTGCCACCATTGCCGAGCATCTTTCGGCCGCCGGTTATGCCAGTTTTATTACCGGCAAGTGGCATCTCGGGCACTCGGCGGAAAGTCTGCCGGTGGCGCGCGGCTTTGATCGGAGCTTTATTCTGGATGCCTCCGGCGCGGATAACTGGGAGCACCGCACCTAT
>PWYF01000233.1 GCA_003567955.1 Thiotrichales bacterium | reverse complement strand
CGGGCCAGCATGCGGTGTATTTCTCGCAGCAGTTGCCGCATCTGCGTTGGCAGCCCAGTGACCAGGGAGCGTATCTGGCGGGTTTGTGTGCCCGTGTTGAAGCGGAAGGTGGCGACAATCTTCTGCCGCCGGTGGCGCTGGATGCGCTGCGCGCGCCCTGGCCGGATGAAGCCCGGCGCGCGGAGGCGGTTTTCAGCGCCAACACACTGCACATTATGAGTTGGCCGGCGGTGATGGCGACCTTCGCCGGGGTGGGTGAGTTGCTGGCGCCGGGACAGTGGTTTTTAGGTTACGGCCCGTTCAGTGAGGAGGGTCGGCACAACAGCGACGGTAACCGCGAGTTTGATGCCTTTCTGCGCCAGCGTGACCCGGCCAGCGGCATTCGCGATATTTGTGACCTGGAAGCGCTGGCCGCAGAACACGGGCTGGCGCTGACGCGACGCTGGTCCATGCCGGCGAATAATCAAATGCTTGGCTGGCAGCGCCAGCGCTGAAAATAATCCTGTGATTGCGTTGCGGGCGTGCTATAGTGGCGCCCGTCGATGCGCTCCGGTCCGCGTCGTGTTGTCGCGGTCTTCAAGCCATCCGGCCTTTGTCCCCGATTACATTCCCTTTAGTTATTCAGCCTGGACCGGCCCCGGCATATTGGCATTGAGCCATACGCGGGCAGGCTTCCCAGGAGTTATAAAATATGAGTTTTGAAAATCTCGGCCTTGCGGCCGCGTTGCTTCGTGCTGTGCAGGAAACCGGCTACACCACCCCCACCCCTATCCAGGCCCAGGCCATTCCGGCCGTGCTTGAAGGCAAGGACGTGATGGCGGCCGCCCAGACGGGCACCGGCAAGACGGCCGGCTTTGTGCTGCCCATGTTGCAGCGCCTGATGCAGTCTTCGGCCCAGGGCCGGGGAACACGCGCGCTGGTGTTGGTGCCGACACGGGAACTGGCCGCCCAGGTGCGCGAAAGTATTAATACCTATGGCCGGCATGTGCCGGTGAAATCCGCTGTCATTTTTGGTGGCGTGGGCTTTCAGCCCCAGATCCAGGCCCTGCGCCGGGGCGTGGAGATTGTGGTCGCCACCCCGGGCCGGCTGCTGGACCTGATTCAGCAGGGCCATGCCGATCTCTCCGGCATCGAGATGCTGGTGCTGGATGAGGCGGACCGCATGCTCGATATGGGCTTTATTCACGATATCCGCAAGGTGATCGCGAAACTGCCGGCCCGGCGCCAGACCCTGATGTTCTCGGCCACCTTCAGTGACGAGATTCGCAAGCTGGCCGGCGGCATGTTGCGCGAACCGGTGTTGATTGAAGTGGCGCCACGTAATACCACCGCCGAAAAGGTGAACCAGAAGGTGCATCCGGTGAGTCGCGCAGGCAAGCGGGAACTGCTCTCGCACCTGATCCGCGAGGGCGACTGGCAGCAGGTGCTGGTGTTTACCCGCACCAAGCACGGTGCCAATCGTCTGGCCGAGCAACTGGGCAAGGATGGTCTGGAAGCCGCTGCGATTCATGGCAACAAGAGCCAGACCGCGCGCACCAAGGCCCTGTCGCAGTTCCAGCAGGGCCGGGTACGGGTGCTGGTAGCCACCGATATTGCCGCGCGCGGGCTGGATATTGACCAGCTCCCGCATGTAGTGAATTTCGAGCTGCCCAGTGTGCCCGAGGATTATGTGCACCGCATTGGCCGCACCGGCCGTGCCGGTCGCGGTGGTGAGGCCGTGTCGCTGGTGTGTGTGGATGAGCACAAATTGCTTAACGGCATCGAGAAGCTGTTGCGGGTGAGCCTGGACAAGCAGATTGTGGCCGGTTTCGAGCCGGACCCGGCAGAGAAAGCCCAGCCACTGTTCAAGAAGCCGAATGGTCGCCGTGGCGCGCCGCCGCCGCGAGGTGGTCAGGGTCGTCCCGGCGCCCAGCGGGGTGCGGATCGACGTCCTGGCGGTAACGGGCGCGGACAAACGCGCCAGCGCCGTCGCGCCTGATTTGCCGTCCGGGCTTGCCCGAGGCAATCTGCAAGCATGCAGATATTGATTATCGGCTATGGCGAGATGGGCCGGGCCATGCAGCGGGTGTTATCACCCGCGCATGCGCTGCGGGTCTGGCAGCGCCGGCACAGCGCGACACTGGAATCGCAGCTTGCCGGCGTAGAGCTGGTGCTGTTGTGTGTGCCAGCGCGGGCGCATGTGGATTTATTGCCGCGTCTGGACGGCTGTGCCCCCGGCACCTGTGTCGCCACCATCGCCAAGGGCCTGGATGACCAGGGCCGCACTCCGCCGGAGATTATGCGTGCGCTGCTGCCCGAAGGGCTGCGTGCCGGTTACATCTATGGCCCCATGATTGCCGAGCGTTTGCAGGCCGGCCAGCCCGGCTTTGCCGGCGTGGCCGGCGCGGATGACGTGCTGACAGAAGTGTTTGCCGGGAGTGCCCTGCGAACACAGCCCGTGGCGGATGTGGACGGGCTGGCCTGGTGCGCCGTGCTCAAGAATGTTTACACCATTGCTATTTCCGCTGCCCATGCGCTGGGGTTGGGCGAAAATGTCACCGGCGTGCTGGTGGTACAGGCACTGGCGGAGATGCGTGAGGTGGTGCGGCGCGTCGGCGGGGAGGCTGATACCGCCCTGGGCGCGGGTGGCCTGGGTGATCTGGTGACGACTTTCAGCAGTGCCGACTCCAATCACCAGCGCATCGGTCGCCGACTGGCGCTGGAGGGGCCGCCACCCGGGCCGGGCGAGGGCGTGAATACCCTGGCCATGATCGCCCGCCACGGCCGCGACGAGGCCGAGGGGCTGTCCCTGTTTGCGGCCGTAGCCGAGGCGGTTGCGGGCCGTCAGCGGATTGGCGACAGCCTGGCGAAAGTGCTGTAATTCAATCGCCAGGCACAAGCCGCACCAGCGGTGCATCCCGGGCATCAATCAGCAAATACAGATAGCCATCCGGGCCGTCGCGTATGTCGCGGATACGCCAGCTCTGGTCTTCCAGCAGCACCTGCTCGTTGACGACTGCTTCCCCGTCAAGTGTCAGCATCAGCAACCGCCGATGGGCCAGAGCGCCGATGAACAGCTTGCCCTGCCAGTCCGGGAAGGCCTCGCCGGTGTAGAAGGCCATGCCCGAAGGCGCGGGTGAAGGCGTCCAGTGATGCAGCGGGGCTTCCAGGCCCGCCACGGGGGGCTCTTCACCGATGCTGCCGCCTACGTATTCCTGGCCATAGGTGGCCAGCGGCCAGCCAAAGTTGGCGCCGGCTTGCGGCAGATTGATTTCATCGCCACCGCGTGGGCCATGCTCATGCAGCCAGAGTTCGCGGCTGTCGGGATGCAGTGTCATGCCCTGGGCATTGCGGTGGCCATAGCTCCAGATGGCGTCATGGGCACTGGCTTGCCCGACGAAAGGGTTGTCATCGGGAATGCGCCCGTCATCAAGAATACGCAGGGTCTTGCCGTGCAGGCTGTCGAGCTCCTGGGCGCTGTCGCGATTGCCCCGGTCACCGGTAGTGATAAACAAATAGCCCGCATCATCAAACCCCAGGCGCGAGCCGAAATGTCGGCCGCCACCCACGCAGGGTTCGGCCACCAGCAGCACTTCAAAATCAGTCAGTCGCTCATCCTCCAGTCGGCCCCGGCCTACATGGGTGGTGGCGCCACCGTCACATTCGGCGGCGTAGCTGAGATAGACCTGGCCGTTGTCTTCGAACGCCGGATGCAGGGCCACGTCGAGCAGGCCGCCCTGGCCACGGGCGAAAACTTCCGGGGCGCCTTCAATAATCTGCCCCTCGCCATTGCGGATGAGATTCAGGCGCCCGGCGCGTTCGCTGACCAGCATGCCGCCGTCGGGCAGGAAGGCCAGCCCCCAGGCATGGTCGAGTCCCTCATGCACGATTTCGACCTGGTAGCTGTCCGGGTCCACCTGTGGACGTGCTTCCGGGGTGTTGGTGCAACCGGCGGCAAGCACGAGCAGTATGGCGAGTGAGATATATTTGGGCATGGGCGACTCCGCGTTTGTTATGGTTGCATTCTGTCATTGCCACACCGGGAGACAAAAGCGTGATGATTCGGTTCCTGCTGATGGCGGGCTGTACGATGCTTGTTGCGGGCTGTCAGTTTCTTCCACCCCCGGCGGATGCGCCGCAGACCGTCGACTACGTCGATCTTGAGCGCTACGCCGGCACCTGGTATGAGATCGCCCGCTATCCCAACCGTTTTCAGGAAGGCTGCGTGGCCACCACAGCCACCTATGAACCGCGTGATGACGGCCGCTTTGATGTGATCAACCGTTGTCTGGATGGTGGTTTTGATGGTCCGGAACGGGTGGCCGAAGGCGTGGCCCGGGTGGTGGATGAAGACAGCAATGCCCGGTTGAAGGTGAGCTTTTTCTGGCCCTTCAGTGGCGATTACTGGGTGATCGGGCTGGACGAGGATTACCACTGGGCAGTGGTGGGGCACCCCCGGCGCAAGTATCTGTGGGTTCTG
>PWYF01000080.1 GCA_003567955.1 Thiotrichales bacterium | reverse complement strand
GTGCCGGACCACAACGTGGTGGAATTACTCAGACACATGGCTCAAACGCGATTTCTGGACCGGTTGATCGGAGAAGCACTGGACCATTTAATGGCGCTGGAGCATTGGGACGATATTTTACTTATCGTCACGGCGGACCATGGGCGCTCATTCATCCCCGACAGCCACTTCCGCTACATTGACCAACGCAACCTAGCAGAGGTGCTTGGCGTCCCTCTGTTCATCAAATATCCCGGACAAGGCAAGGGCGTAACAGACCCATACCCGGTCAGCCATATCGATATCGCGCCGACCATTGCTGACAGCACCGGCCGGGCACTGCCGTGGTCATACGAAGGTACTTCACTGGCAACCCCCGACCGGGAATCCCGGGATTACATTGCCTTTTCCTGCGCCGAAGACTTGAGTTGCAGTGATGGGT
Source organism: Thiotrichales bacterium (assembly GCA_003567955.1). Classification (GTDB taxonomy): domain Bacteria; phylum Pseudomonadota; class Gammaproteobacteria; order UBA5335; family SLRW01; genus SLRW01. The sequence continues at coordinate 4,058 of PWYF01000080.1, read as the reverse complement.
TGCACCGACGCGCAGATGCTCGGCAAATCGGGCGCCTGGATGTGTCCAGCTTCATGCAAAGCCTTGCGGACAGCCTGGAGTGGCGTCACAACCGCATCGAATATCATTCCGGGCTGAACTTCGATGTCCTGGCCTCCCCGGCCACCGACCTCTTACTCAAAAGCACATCCCGGCTGAATATCTCCGACAAAGCGACGGACGGGCAGGTCGAGTTGTTTGATGCGCCACGTTATGAGTCAGTTTTACCGGCTTTCAACATCCCGGCGCTGGTCGCCGGTTACGCCCAAGGCCCTGATATCGAAACAGGCGATATATTGCTGATCGCCATAAACGGTTTAACTACGGGTATTGCCAGGGTTGAACGCGCCGAATCCGGCCGGCAGGTTTTTGCCGCGCTGCTGCCCGCTTTTATATTCCAGGGAGGCGAAAACACTGTGGAGATATTCCGGGTTGAATGGCATAACGATGATGCGCCGACGTTGACGTCCGTGCTCATTGAGTAACCGCTACCTGCGGCGATATGTCACTGCTTGATCTGTATCAAGCCTCCGGCACCGGGCCGTTGACCATGACCCGCATGACATTCACCATGAATCTGGCATAAGCTGGCGCTCTGGCTCTGCATGTCTGCTTTTCACGCCCACACACCGTGACAGAGGGCCGAGCGGGGATACCCGGAATGAACAAATCAGCAATACAGGACACAACTGACGGGACACAAGCGCGGGGCGGCGAGCCCGATCCGCTTGAAGCCCTGCGGGAAGCCTGGAAAAGCTGGCGCCAACAGCCTTCGGTCGGGCTTGAAGAGCATCTGGTGCAACTGCGTCAAGCCGCCGCGGCGTCCCTCAGCCTTGAGCCGGGTCGTGACATCTGGCCCCCGCAGGCACCCGATCTGTTTCCGGAGCACAGGCACGGGCTGGTCGAAATTGAGCCGGCGCAACTCAATATGCAGACTCTTGCCAGCGCTGTGGGCCATCACGGTGCGCTGCTGGTCAGGGGGCTGGTCCCCATGGCCCGGGTTCATGAATTGCGCGAAGGGATTGACCAGGCCATGGCCATGCACGATGCCTGGCGCGCTGGCGCGCCGCTGGAGAAAACCTCGCCCTGGTTTCGTGAGAACCCTGACGTGACCACGCTCTCGGAAAACGATTACGCCCGTAAATGGACGCGCCAGGCCCAGGGGGTTTTCACCGCGGACTCGCCCCGCATGCTGGCCTTGCTGCTTGACACCTATGCCCGCTCGGGCGTGCTGGACACCGTGCGGGAGTACCTCGGCGAACACCCGCTGCTGTCAGCCAAAAAAGGCGTGTTGCGTCGCGTGGAGCCGGACCTCAAACTTGCCGGCTGGCATCAGGATGGGCGCTTCCTGGAACAGGGTGAAGGCATTCACACGATCAATGCCTGGATGTCACTGTCCCATTGCGGAAAGCAGGCGCCGGGCATGGATATTATTGCCCGTCAACTCGGTCGTATTGTTGAGACCGGCACCCACAGTGCCGAAATGCCCTGGGTCGTCGCCCAGGAATTGATTGACGAGACCCCCGAGCTACGCGAGGCCTGGGTGCGGCCGGACTTTGCCCCCGGTGATGTGCTGTTTTTTGATGAATTCAACCTGCATCGCACCGGCATCGGGCCCGATATGAGCGAACGCCGCTACGCCATTGAGAGCTGGTTCTATGCCCCCTCGCGCCGCACCGCCAATGATCTGTATCTGGCGGTATAAACCTGCAGCCTGCAGGCCAGCAAAGTCTGACCGCCTTTATCCGTTGACGTTACCCTGAAATAACACTCACGGCTCACACGCCGCAGGGTCATCAGGCAAGCGCTCCAACATGCAACGGGCCCGCTCGGGATAGTGCATTTCTCCTGCCGCCAGCATTCCCGCATCAGTCAGGGCATAAAAGCTCACGGGATGACTCAGGGCCTCGGCCTGCTCGCGCGGCAAATACATACGAAATGCCGGCGGCGCGGACAGATCCATCCCCAGATGTTCGGTAATGGCCCGGCGACTCTCGTGAGGGGTGACCCGAGCCACCAGTTCGCCGTCGCTGAACAGCAGAATTTCAGAAGCCCCGGTCTGCTCACGGATATCCGCAGCCCAGCCCCGGATCTGCACCTGATCATCACTAATTAGAACCGCCCCCAGCGCACTGCGAAAACGATCATTATCCAGCGGATAAACCTCGCCGCTATCCATCACCACGGACTGCGTGCCGTCAACTTCAGCAATCCCGGTTGTGCCTCGATCAACGGCCGCTTCCCCGGGGGCATCCACCGACTCACAGGCAGCCAGCAGGGTCACCATCAATCCCGAAATCAGTATCAGGTTTCGCACTCGCATCAGTTTCTCCCGATCAGGTTCAATCTGTTTATGGAACAGCCCTTGCTGCACACCAGCATCAAGGGCGCGTCGATCAATTCGCCACATCCGGCTTAATCACACTCCGCCGAATCATCCGGCAACTTCTCCAGCAGACAGCGGGACCGCTCCGGCATACGCAATTTGCCGGCAAAGCCTTCCCCGGCTCGATCATGCAGGGCGTAGACTTCCAGCGGCTGATCAAGCCCGGCCATGACTTCCCGTGACACCACGATACGAAAGCCCACAGGATGGGTCAGCTCCATGTCGAGATGGCGGTGCACTGATTCACGTTCAACATCCGGCACCCCACGGCCAATCAGTTCACCGCCGCTGAACAACAGCACCTCGGTAGCGCCTTCCCGGGCAGCCACATTGACCGCCCAGCCACGCACATGGACCGTGGACTCAAGCACCGTCACGGGCCCGACCACACCCCTGAAACGATCACCATCAATAATAAACACCTCACCGCTATCGAAGACAATCGCCTCACGGCCTTCGACCTCGGCGAACTCCGGGCCCGTCAAGGGGCCGGCGCGTTCACAGCCAGCCAGCACCAAAACGCTCGCAGCCATCGCAAGTACGGCGACAACCCGTAAACTCATGGTATGCATACGCATCGGGATTCTCCTGTTCCGGTTCATCAATATGGGCGCCATGCTACCACGCCACCTGCCATCATCCGGAACGCTCAACCCAGCCAGTCATCAGCATCAGTCCGGCCATGACCAATTCCGATACCAGGTAAATCACTCGCGCCACCAGCACAACCACCACTGCCTGCTCCACCGGGATGGCCATGCCCAGCCCCAGCACCAGCATGCCTTCTCGCACACCCAGGCCGGCGGGTGCAAAAATTGCCACGAAACCTACGGCATAGGCAATGGCAAACAGGCCGATAATGTAGGCCAGTGTGAGATCGCTGCCCGCCGCGGGCAAGAGCACCGCAAACGAAAGCCCCAGCAGCACCCAGATCCCCAGTTGCAAAACAATAACCCGGGGCCCCGGGAACAACTGTCTGCCCAACGGCTGCAGGCGCCGGCGGAATCGCAGTGCGAGCGCCACGATAACAATCAACCCGCCAGCGGCAACCAGCACAGCCCAAAGCAAATACTCGGCCGAAACTACCCCGGCATCATGAATCTGTCGCCCCAGCGCCGGGCCGGCCAGCAGCGCACCCACCAGCGCCGCGCCTCCCAGCACCCACAGAGTTTCCAGCAACAGCGTATTGGCAATCCCGGTGTAGGATGCGCCGGCAAAGCGGTAGCCTGCGCCACGGCTGACATACTGCCAGATGGAGCCCGGGATGTACTTGCCAAGCTGGCTGAAATTATACAGCCGGTAAACCGCCAGACGTGACACCGGCAACGCCATGGCGCGGGCGGCGACATAAGCATTCTCGGACAACACCAGCTTCGCCAGCAGCAACAACACCAGGCTGGTGGCCAGCATCGGCAGGCTGAATTCCGACAACGCCGCCAGCACCGTCTCGCGGCGATCCAGCAAATACCACAGCACCGCCACGGTGACCGCAATCACCCACAGCCATTTCAGCCACAGCTGCAAGCGCGCCCGGTTCACGGTCGCGTTTCCGTCATCCCGGCCGGCAGGTCAAACTGACGGGCGCTGGCGGACATCACCGATGCCATCTGCTCGCGAATCCCGGACTCGATTTCACCCCGCCGGGCACAGACTT
>PWYF01000010.1 GCA_003567955.1 Thiotrichales bacterium | reverse complement strand
CCCGCGGTATTTTTGACCGGGGTATTGCCGAGTATGTGCTGGGTGCGATTCTTTTGTTTGCCAAGGATATGCATGGCAGCCTGCGTTACAAGCATCAACGGCAGTGGTGTCATCGTGATACCGAACGGATTGATGACCGGCGCGTGCTGGTGGTGGGCGCGGGCGCCATTGGCCGAGAGATTGGCGCCTTGCTCAAGGCCGCGGGCATGGCTGTTACCGGCGTCTCCGGGCGCGGCCGGGATGACGATCCGATATTTGGCAGGGTGCATCCGGCCGGGGCGTTGCATGATTTGCTGGGCGCGGCTGATTTTGTGGTGATTGCCACACCATTGACCTCGGCCACCGAGGGTCTGTTCGATGCCGCTACGCTGGCCTGCATGCCGACACATGCGCGACTGATCAATGTGGGTCGCGGACCCGTTGTCGTCACCGAGGATCTGGTCGGCGCGCTGCGCGAGGGCGGCATCGCCGGGGCCGCGCTGGATGTGTTCGAGCAAGAACCGCTGCCGCCGGAGCACCCGCTGTGGGAAATGGACAATGTATTTATCACCGCCCACATGGCAGGTGATTTTATCGGCTGGCGCGAGGCCCTGATCAAGCAGTTCATGGACAACTTTCGTCGCTGGCAGGCGGGTGAGCCGTTGTTTAACGTGGTCGACAAGCGGCGTGGCTATGGCGCGGCCGGTGGCTGAACCGGCCGGCGAGATCCGGCTCTTGCTATGCCGTTTCGCCCGGGCCCTGCCGCGGGCAGAACAGTACCGCCCGCTGCTTGATTCTCGCGAGCAGGCGCATCTCGCCGGCCTTCGGCGGGAATCGGCACGACTGCGTTTTCTGGTCGGCCGGGGCCTGCTTCGCCACGGCCTGTCCGAGGTGCTGGGGCGGGCGCCGGAGACACTGGCTTTTGAGCTGGGTGCCCAGGGCAAGCCTGAGCTGCGGGATGAGGCGGCCTGCTATTTCAATCTCAGTCACAGTCATGACTGGCTGGCCCTGGTTATCAGCCGGGCCGGGCCGGTGGGCGTGGATGTAGAGTTTCACGGTCGGCGTAATCGTGTGGATGATCTTGCCCGGCACTATTTTTCACGTGAAGAACAGGCGCAGCTGGCCGGCTTGTCCGGGGCTGCCAGGCGCGCACGGTTTTTCATGTTGTGGACGCTGCGGGAGGCCTACGCCAAGGCGCTGGGGTGCAGCCTCTGGGACACCCTGGCCGGCACCCGGGTCAGCTGGCCCGAGGGTGGGGCGCCCGCATTGGAACTGGAGGGTCGTGCCCGACAGGGCTGCGGGGTACGCTGGTGGCATCTGGCGCCGGCGGCGGATTACAGCCTGGCGGTGGCGGGGCTGGGTCCACAACATCACCAGGCCGGGTTGGCGCTGGCGGAAGTGGTCCCTGGTGAAGCGGTTTCTCCCCTTGCCCCGGGACCGCTTCAGATTATCAGCGGCTGGTGTCCGGACTGAAAAAAGAAAACCCCGCGCGAGGCGGGGTTTTCCATGAACCTGTTGGTTGGCAGGTTCAGATCGTGACGCGCACAGCCTGCGGGCCACGCGGGCTCTGCTCCACCTCGAAGGACACTTCCTGACCTTCGTTGAGGGTACGGAAGCCCTCGCCCTGGATGGCGGAGAAATGGACGAAAATGTCCTTGCTGCCATCAGCGGGGGTGATGAATCCATAGCCCTTGGCTTCGTTGAACCACTTTACGGTACCGGTAGACATGTAACTTACCTCTAACAAACAAATATAAAGATGAAGCGCAATTCGAGGAAGGTGACTACTGGTGGTACTGCAAAGTGACCTGCCGATATGACCTTGCCGAAATGCGTTCCGGGTGCGCCCTGCACCCTGCGCGAAAAGCCGCCAATGGCGACTCTCTCGTGCCTGTGTGGCTGGTGGCTTTTGCCACGCCAGCCGAATGCTGTCTTGCTCCTTGTCGATATTGCCGGGCGACCACGGGGACGCCAGACAACTTTTCACGCCGTCATCATTCACTACCGGACGGCCGGGGTCAATATCTGTCGTGTGATGGCTTCTCCGCGTGGGCCAAAACCCGACTCTGGTGCGGGTTTCATCGGTCGGGGCAAGTGTCGCGAGAAATGCCTTCAAGGGTTCCGGGGCGGGTTTTGCGCGGTTTCCCTAGGCCTGGAAAGTAAGCACCTGATTGAATACGGCAATAAAGTGACAGACGCTGCCGCCAATCACAAACAGATGCCAGACGCCGTGAAAGTAGGGCACTTTCTTGTCCAGGCTGAAAAACAACGTGCCGGCCGTGTAGAGAATCCCGCCGGCCAGTAACCAGCCGAAGACCACAGGGGGTAATGCCTCAATGACAGGACCGGCGGCGACAATGATCAGCCAGCCCATGGCGATATAAACGAGGGTGGAGATGATCTGGAATCGCCCGGTATAAAACAGCTTGAAGATGATCCCCAGGGCCGCCAGTGACCAGATGATTGCGAACAGGGCCCAGCCCCAGCCTTCGCGTAAACTCCCCAGGGTAAACGGGGTGTAGGTGCCTGCAATCAGCAAATAGATCGCGCAATGGTCGAATATCTTGAGTTTGGTTTTGGCGCCGGCCCAGTAGGGGACGGCATGATAAAGCGTGGATGCGCTGTACAAGGTGACGAGTGCTGCCACATAGACTGCGGCGCCGACAATGTGCCAGATGTCGCTGTAGAGTACGGCCAGGGTGATCAACACGGCGCCGCCGGCAATACTCGCCACCGCCCCGATGCCGTGAGTCAGGGCATTGACCAGCTCCTCGCGCGGATGCGGGTAGTTATGGGTGGTGGTGTCAGACAAGGGCGTCTCCGTTGAATATGCTCACATTATAACGTCAGCGATCGGCGCGTCATCCCCTTGCGCCGACACGCTGTGGTGTACAGGGTGGGCCCTGTTGGATTAGAGTGATTACTCCAATTCTGCCCCGTGACGGGGCGCTAACCGGAGAAGGCGCATGACCCGGGGGCCGTCCCTTGATTGTGAAGTTCTGATTATCGGCGCCGGCATGTCCGGTCTGTGTGCCGGTATGCGCTTGCGGCGTGCGGGGATCAATGATTTCCTGATACTGGAGTCTGATGCGCGACTCGGTGGGACCTGGCGTGATAACACCTATCCGGGTGCGGCCTGTGACATCCCGGCCATGTTTTATTCTTTTTCCTTCGAGCTGAAAACAGACTGGTCGCGAAAGTATCCTCCGCAGGAGGAAATACTGGCCTATCTGGAGCACTGCGCTGATAAATACCGGTTGCGGGAGCAAATCCGTTTCAATACCCGGGTGGCCGAAGCCCGCTATGACGAGGCGCAGGCGTGCTGGCGGGTGCGTACCGATGATGGCAATACGCTGGTAGCGCGGGTGTTGATTACTGGCACCGGTCAGCTTAACCGGCCCTTTGTCCCTGGGATTGAGGGACAGGACAGTTTCGCGGGACATCAGTTTCATTCCGCACGCTGGGATCACGAACATGACCTGAAAGGCCGGGATGTGGCCATCATTGGCAATGCTGCCAGTGCGATTCAGTTTATTCCGAAAATTGCCCGCAAGGCCCGCCAGGTGACGGTTTTCCAGCGCAGTGCCAACTGGATGCTGCCGCGTGGTGACCGTGCCTACATTCGCCTTGAGCGCTGGCTGTTCAGGCGGCTGCCACTGCTGGTGCGTTTGCGCCGGGCGCGGATGTGGTTGACTCACGAGCTACGCTGGCCGGTGTTTGCCCGCGGAGATAACTGGCTGGGGCGCCTGATTGAACGTGGCGCGTTGCGCCGCATGCGCCGTGCAGTCCACGACCCCGAAGTACAGCAGAAGCTGACGCCGGATTACCCGATGGGCTGCAAGCGTATTCTGATTTCGGATGATTACTGGGAAGCGGTGAATCGCAGCAATGTAAAGATTGTAAGCGAAGCGCCGCGACGCATTCTTGCGGAGGGCCTGGAAACAGCCGATGGTCGCCGGTGGCCGGCTGATACCCTGATTTATGCCACGGGGTTCAGGACCACCGAATTTCTGGCTCCGGTGGAGATAGTCGGGCGCGATGGCCAGAGTCTGGCCTCAGCCTGGCGGGACGGCGCAGAGGCCTATCTGGGCATCACCCTGCCGGGGTTTCCCAATCTGTTCATGTGTTATGGCCCCAATACCAATCTGGGGCATAACTCCATAATCTTCATGATTGAGCAGCAGGTTGATTACATTCTGCAATGCCTTCGGGCCATGCATGAACGTGACCTGGTGGCGCTGGAGTTGCGTGAGCCGGTGATGGCGGCCTGGCGGCGTGAATGCGAACAGGGGCTGGCGCAAACGGTGTGGGCCACCGGTTGCCATAGCTGGTACAAGAACAGCAGCGGTCGCATCACCAATAACTGGCCCTACAGCACGCTCACCTACTGGTGGCGTACCCGACGGCCGGATTTGTCTGAATATCACCAGCACAAAACGCCAGGTGGTTCATCCGCGATCACGGCCCGGGCTGCCTGAAATGCGTCGGTGGACTGCCATTGCCAT
>PWYF01000107.1 GCA_003567955.1 Thiotrichales bacterium | reverse complement strand
CAGTTAAAACCGTCTTGCTCCCAGGGGCGGGGATCCCCCTGGTTGGGCGCCTGGTAAAGCCCCAGGTTGCCGTTGAACGGGGGCAGCACTACCGTCGTGGAAAGAAATTCCTCACCCTCGCGTAAAGCGGCTTCGGCGGCCTGGAAGGCGACATTCATATCGCGTACATTGCCGGCCATACGCTCCTGCATGGTGGCGCTCTGCATTGAGGTCACGCCCAGCAGGGTCATCACGACAAGAATAATCAGCGCCACCACCAGGGTCGCGCCCCGCTGGCGAACTGCCGAAATTGGGGCCGGACCGATTGTCTGTATTTGCATTCGCATGATCTGTGCCTCCTACAGGGCCCGGTTGCGCAGGGTGACCCTGGTGCGAAAGATTTGCCGCTGCAGGCCGTCCGGCGCCACGGTCAGGCCATAGCCGGCAAGCGTGAAGGTGCGAGGGCGATTGGCAATCCCGCCCGGCATCTGTTGTTCGTCACTGACCAGCAGGGCCACTTCCGTGGCGATCACGTCGTCCCAGCGGTTGGTTGCATCGACCTGCTCAGCGGTGAGGTACTGGCTCACACTGACGTCGGCGCCATCGCGAATGCCATAAAGCACCTGCATGTTTTCCACCCCTTCGGCAATCACCCGGGGCTCGGCGGTGTTGCCGCTGAGCAGTTGACGATAAAGCGTGGGGACACCTTCATCATTGAGCGCTACATAGTAGGCAGCCGTTTCTACCCGGCCCACCGAGGCATCTCCGGTAATGTGATCCTCCGCCTGCCAATCGGGGTTGTTCTTGTTGCCGGGATCATTGCCACCAACGCCCGCGCCATAGCTGACGTTATTGCCGGACATATTCCCGATCTGGAGGATCGTGGAGTTGACGCAGTCGCTGACGACCAGAATGTCGCCGGCCACGAAATCGTGGTTGCCGATGATCCCGAACTGGCTGCCATGGCCGATGGGGTTGGTGCCGGCACCTTCGGCACTGAAGATCGAGGAGGCCATGGTGCGCACCAGAAACACGTCGGAGCCGGGCAGGGGCACAATGCCATCCGCCGGCGCACCGATGCCGTCGGGCAAGGCCGGTGACCAGTCGCCGTCGGGGTCGTCATCGTTGAGGTCCAGCGCGTTACCCGGCCCGGTGCCCGCTGCTTCAGAACCGTAAATGCCGACAGTGAAATCGTGGATGAATTCTTCTGCGGCGTTACCGTCGACGTCAAGATGATTGTAGAGATCGACCGCCTGTCCGCCGCAGCCCGTGTAACCGGCCATGCGGATGTCCCGGGTAAGCAGGGCGGCAACGTGCCGGCCGGACTCCTGCAGCCGGGAGAGCGACTCCTGGGCAGTGTAGGTGGACTTACTGCTGACAAAGACCTGTATCACGCCAATCATCAGGAACAGGCCAAGCAGCATGGCGATCATCAGCTCAACCAGGCTAACCCCGCGCTGTTGATGGTTTGAACGGTGCATGCTCATATCCGTGTCCTCGTCACGATTACGGTCGGTTCCGCGCTATCACCGGCATCAAGGGCTTCTTCGCGGCCACGGATGCGATCTTCATTCCAGCGCACCGAGACCGTGGCAACGCCGTTGGCGTTGACCCGTATCTCGCCTTCGCCCCCCGGGAGGGCGCGGGCCAGATCGTTAACCCATTGATCCACATCCAGTGCGGCCTGATCTCCGCCCCCCGGAGCGGCGCCAAAGTCCACGTCGTAATTACCTTGCAGGGCAGCGTTGCGATTGGCGCGCATGCTGTCGACGATGTCGTAACTCAGCAGTGAAGCCTGCGAGCGCACATAGGCGCCATGGTTGTTCTGCAAGCCGTAGGCCTGCAGACCGGCCAGCCCGAGCAGTCCAATGGCCAGCACGATGACGGTGACCAGCACCTCCACCATGCTGAAGCCGCGCTGGCTGGTGGGTGCCCCGGAGCTGATCATGGATTTGCTGTGTGTATTCATGATGATTTATTCCCGTCTGCTGCTTTTGATTTGACCGCTGGGCCGCACGGCGATTTCACGGTCATGCGTGCCATTACAGTCGTTGATGCAGAGTTCGAAGCTGATTTCATTGCCGTGGCTGATCGCGCCGCGTGGATTAAAGCGCACGGGTTGATTGTTCAGGCGCCGCAGAATGGTGCTGTCTCCCAGCGAACCCCAGGCGCGCAGGACATCGTCGGCGCTGCCAAGCACGGGGGCGCCGCCGGGCGCCTGGTTGGCGTCCTCGAAAACAATCCAGCCGGTGGACCAGTCGGCGTCGTCGTCGCAGCTCTGGCTGTCGGTGCTGCGGCAAACGGCGACAATGGCGCCACGTTTGACCGCTTCGCTGCGGGCCAGGTTGAGCGTGGTCACCAGCTGGTTGGTCTGGGAGGCGGCGCGATTTTCCCGCACAAATTCTCCCATCGACGGCGCGGCTATAGAGACCAGAATTGCCAATAACGCCAGCGTCATCAGCAGCTCAATCAGGGTGAAGCCAGGTTGGATTGATTCGGGTTTCATGACTTGCGTCCTGTTATCCTTGGGCTTGCAGTAAATGGGCGGTGACATGCGCTTTGCCGGCCCGCGAGTGATGTCACCGGGCTCCGCGCCCGGCTTGCGGGCGGTTCAGTGACTGGAAAAGGCTTTTGCGATGATCCGGGCCGGACGTCTTTTGATCATCATGGCGCTGTTTTATGCCGGGCTGGCCCTGCTGCTTGCAGCGTGTCAGTCGCAACTGGTGCACCAGCCCCTTGTGGGGGGGCGTGATCTGGTTGCAAGCCCGGCCGATATTGGTCTTGATTACCGCCCGCTCGAGTTTGAAACCAAAGACGGGGAGCGGCTGCATGGCTGGTGGGTGCCAGCGGATGACCCGCGGGCGACGCTGCTGTTCTTCCATGGCAATGCCGGGAACATATCCCACCGCCTGCGCTCGCTGGCCATCTTCAATGAACTCGGGCTTGACGTGCTGTTGTTTGATTACCGCGGCTACGGCCAGAGCACCGGGCGACCTTCCGAGGCGGGCTTGTATCGGGATGCCCGGGCCGCCCTGGACTGCGTGCAAAACGCCTGCGGGCTTGCCCGTGATGAAGATCTGCCGCTGGTTTATTTCGGCCGTTCGCTGGGCGGGGCGGTGGCGGCCTGGCTCGCCGTGCGTGAGCCACCGCGCGCGTTGATTATAGAGTCGGCTTTTACTTCCGTGCCTGAACTGGCGGCAGATTTGTATCCCTGGCTGCCGGTGCGCTGGCTGGCACGACTTGAATACAATACCCGTGATGCCGTGACCCGGGTGGAAGTCCCCGTGCTGGTGATTCACAGCCGGGAGGACGAGATCATTCCCTTCGGCCACGGTGAAGCGATTGTCCAGGCGGCGGCAGGCCCCGCTTCGCTGCTGGAGATGCAGGGTGATCACAACACCGGGTTTATTGTCAGTGACGAGACCTACAGACGAGGTCTCGCGAGCTTCCTTGATACCCATTTCGGTTCCCTCTGATTCCATTCTGGCTTGCATGGTGTTGCCATGCCGCCATTCCATTGCCTTCTCTGAGGCTTGTCGTGCTTTTGTCTCACCAATATTGGACGAGCCGGGCTATTTCAAGCAATACATGACTAACGGTAGTTTTTATTAGATTAGCGGTACGTTAACATCGTTTTCAAATGTTGACAAATCATTGCGTTTTATGCTTGTGACATAGTGTCACGTATCGGACAGTCGCGGGGCGCAACTGATTACGCTATGCCTTTAGTAGCTGAGCTCTACTACGTCGTTTTCAGCAGATTTGTCGGTGGCTGTGCGACTTGTTCAGACCCGGTCGTTTTTATGGCGCGATGGCCGGCTTGTTCGGCAGCTGTGTTTAAGGGGCGAGTAATGAAACAGGTGATGCCTGCTTTGCGGTCACGATCGCGTTAACCGTTTGCGGGTGGTAATGGGTTTGCAAGGGAAGGGGATGCCACGACCGACCTGTGTGGCAGCAGCGTACTCACAGGCCGGTTCATGGCGGGCTATGAAAGGGAGATGCTATTCGGCCTGCGCCGGTACGAAGTCGTTGAAGCGTATCCCTACGCGGTATTCGTCCGAGGGCAGGTTGGGCACATTGACCACCCGGGTTTCGCCGGTGGTGTTGCGCCCTGCCAACGACACGCTGATGGTGCCACCAGCCGGTTCTGTGGCCAGGAACATGTCCACCCCGAGAATAAAGGGCAACTGCGAGATTACCGGCTCGGGTACAGTCAGGTTGCTCTGGCCGGCCTGATGATCTTCCGGATGTTCACCCTCGTCGGTGTCGGAATCAAACACAAACATGCCAATGGTGCCGCCGAGCGCGCTGCCGCCCTCGCGCGGGGTCAGCGCCGCCGTGGTGATGGTCTGGTCATTGATGGTGAGCAAGTCGTTATCGGCCTGGTCGGCCCAGAATTCCTTGTCGCGCAGAATTACAAGGTTAGTGTGATCGGGGCTGGAGCGAATCAGATCGCCGATGATATTGAAATCTCCGTCCGAGGGCAGGGTGAGCAAGCGGATCATATGGTT
>PWYF01000158.1 GCA_003567955.1 Thiotrichales bacterium | reverse complement strand
TTTCTGGTGGATGGCCTCAGCCTGCTATTCGCCCTGCTGATATCACTGATTGGCACATTTATCGTGATCTATGGTGGCGGCTACCTGGCCGGACACCGGGATCTGGCGCGCTTTTATGTGCTGATTCTGGCCTTCATGGCCTCTATGCTGGGGCTGGTGCTGTCGAACAACCTGATCTCCCTGTTTGTGTTCTGGGAGCTGACCAGCATCACCTCCTATCTGCTGATCGGCTTCAATCACGAGGACAAGGAAGCCCGCCGCTGTGCGTTGCAGGGGCTACTGGTTACCGTCACGGGTGGTCTGGCCCTGCTGGTGGGTCTGGTGATGATGGGCCTGATCAGTGGCAGTTTCGAGCTTTCAGAAATTCTCGCCAGCGGGGAGCTGTTCCGCGAGCATGCGCTGTATATGCCCATATTGTTGCTGGTGCTGGCCGGCGCATTCACCAAGTCAGCCCAGGTCCCGTTTCATTTCTGGTTGCCCAATGCCATGGCAGCGCCAACGCCCGTCAGTGCCTATTTGCATTCCGCCACCATGGTCAAGGCCGGGGTCTACCTGCTGGCACGCCTGAATCCGTCGCTGGGCGGGACCGAAGCCTGGTTCCTGATTCTGGGGCTGGTGGGTGGCCTGACCATGCTCACCGGGGTGTGGATGGCCTATCGCAGTACCGGCATCAAACGGGTGCTGGCCTATTCCACGGTGATGGCGCTGGGCACCCTGACCATGCTGATTGGCATTGGCGGCGAAAAGGCCGCAATGGCGGCCATGACTTTCCTGCTGGCGCATGCCCTGTACAAGGGCGCCCTGTTTATGGTCGCCGGCGCCATCGATCATGAAACCGGCACCAAAGACCTGGAGCAACTCGGCGGGTTGCGTCGCAGCATGCCGGTGACGGCCACTGTGGCCGTGATTGCCGGGCTGTCGCTGGCGGGGTTACCGCCCCTGTTTGGTTTTGTGGGCAAGGAATTGATGCTGGAGGCGGTACTGGGTCGCCCCGGGCCGGGCTGGGTGCTGGTCGGCATGGCCGTGCTTGCCGCCATGCTGGTTGTGGCCGTGGCCGGTATCGTGGTGCTCAAGCCCTTTTTCGGTGCACTCAAGCCAACACCGCGGACCCCCCATGAGGCACCACCGTCCATGCTGCTGGGTCCGGCGGTGCTGGCCATGCTCGGTCTGGGCTTTGGTCTGTTGCCCTGGCTGGCCGGGCAGGGCTTGCTGGCGGCGGCCGCCAGCGCTGTTTACGGCCATCCGGTGGCGATCTCCCTGAGTCTCTGGCACGGCATTAATCTGCCCCTGGTGCTCAGTGCGATCAGTTTGATCGTCGGGATCGGGCTTTATCGAAGCTGGCCACGTCTGCGTGCCTGGTTCAACGGCCCGGTTGCGCTGGATCAATATGGGCCGGAGGCTATGTATTATCGTTTTACCGGCGCGCTCAGTGATTTTGCCGCCTGGCAGACCCGGGTGCTGCAAAACGGCTATATGCGCAATTATCTTCTGACCATTCTAACGACCACCGTGGTGTTAGTGGGTTACACCCTGTTCAGCAGACTGGGGCTGGATTGGTTACCCGACCAGACGCTGGATGTCCGTTTTTATGAACTGGTGATTGCCGGCGGCATCATAGTTGCTGCCGTGGGCGCTACTGTCATGCGCTCCAAGCTGGCCGCGGTGGCCGCCATGGGTGTGGTCGGCTTTGGTGTGGCACTTGTCTATGTGTTGTTCAGTGCCCCGGATCTGGGGATTACCCAGGTCCTGGTAGAGACCCTGACCGTGATCCTGCTGGTGCTGGCGCTGTTCAAGCTTCCCAATTTCTCCCGCCTGTCGAGCCGCATGGCCCGTTTCCGCGATGTTACCGTCGGCGTGGCTTTTGGCGGGCTGATGGCAGCGCTGATTTTCTCCACCCTGGGCGTGCAGTTCGAGCCCAGTATTTCGGCCTGGTTCCTGGAGTCTGCCTATACCGAAGCCCAGGGGCGCAACGTGGTGAACGTGATTCTGGTGGATTTCCGGGCCCTGGATACGCTGGGTGAGATCTACGTGCTGGCGCTGGCGGCGATCGGGGTTTACGCGATGATGAAATTCCGCTCGCAGCCGTCAGGGGAGGGCAGGTCATGACGTCATATTCCCTGATTCTGCGCACTGCGGCACGATTTCTGTTGCCGTTGTTGTTGATGTTCTCGATTTTTCTGCTGTTGCGCGGACATGACCTGCCCGGGGGCGGTTTCATCGCCGGGCTGGTCGCCAGTTGTGCTTTTGTGGTCTACCTGTTCGCTTTTGACGTGGCGCCGGTGCGGCGCATGCTGCGGCTGGATCCGCGCAGTATGGTCGGCGTGGGTTTATTGCTGGCGGCGCTGAGCGGGGTGCCGGCGGTGTTTTTCGGTGAAGCCTTTTTTACCGGTCTGTGGCTGGAACTGGAATTGCCGAGAATCGGAGAGATCAAGCTGAGCACGCCGCTGGTATTCGATATCGGCGTGTATCTGGTGGTGTTGGGATCGGTCATGGCCATCGTGATGGCGCTGGCCGAGGGCGAAGAATAGGGGGTCGCGATGGAACCGGTGCTGGCCCTGGTGGTGGGCGGTCTTTATGCTGCGGCGATCTACATGATCCTGCGCCGCAGTATTGTCAAGCTGGTGATTGGCCTGCTGTTGCTGAGCAATGCCGCCAATCTGCTGATTTTTACCGTCAGCGGATTGACGCGCGAGGCGCCGCCGCTGATCAGCGCCGGCCTGGATGCGCCGCTGGCGCCCACTGCTGACCCCTTGCCGCAGGCCCTGATATTGACCGCCATTGTGATCAGCTTCGGGGTGCTGGCCTTTGCCGTGGTGCTGATTAACCGCGCCTGGCATGTGGTGCAGGCCGAAGACATGGACCAGATGACGGGAACCGATACATGACCCTGCTGGTTGGCCTGCCCGTTGTTCTGCCACTGGTGCTGGGGGCCTTGTCCCTGGCGATCTGGCGTTTTCCCGTGGCCCAGCGCGTGGTGGCCCTGGTCGGAACCGCCGTGTTGCTGTTGCTGGGTATTGCCTTGCTCTGGGCCGTGATTGAGCACGGCCCGATGGCAACAGCACTGGGCGAATGGCGGGCGCCTTTTGGCATCGTGCTGGTGGCCGATCTGCTGTCGGCAATCATGGTGCTGATGGCCGGCATCATGGGCTTTGTGGTTGCCCTGTATTCACTGGGAACGGTCAGTCGCGGGCACGAAAGTTTCGGTTATTTTCCACTTCTGCACCTGCTCCTGGCCGGGGTCTGTGGCTCCTTCCTGACGGGCGATATTTTCAACCTCTACGTCTGGTTCGAGGTCATGCTGTTGTCCTCATTCGCGCTGCTGGTGCTGGGTGGCGAGCGTGCGCAGATGGAAGGGGCCATCAAATACGTGACCATCAATCTGTTTTCATCGGCCATGTTGCTGACGGCGGTGGGGCTGACCTATGGCCTGGTCGGTACGCTCAACATGGCTGATATTGCGGTCAAGTTTGACGGCGCAGAGGATGGTGGCCGGGTCACCGTTATCGCCATGTTGTTCATGGTGGCTTTCGGTATCAAGGCGGCCGCGTTCCCGCTGTTTTTCTGGTTGCCGGCGTCCTACCATACCCCGCCGGTGGCAGTGTCGGCTTTGTTCGCAGCATTGCTGACCAAAGTGGGTGTGTATGCGATGTTCCGCATGTTTACCCTGGTATTTGACGCCGATACGGCCTATACCCATAACATCCTGCTGTGGATTGCCGGCTTCACCATGGTGACCGGGGTGCTGGGGGCGGCGGCGCAGTTCGAGTTCCGGCGTATTCTGTCGTTTCATATTGTCAGCCAGATCGGCTACATGTTGATGGGGCTGGCCCTGTTTACCCCGCTGGCCCTGGCCGGCGGGCTGTATGCCATCTTCCACAACATTATCGTCAAGACCAATCTGTTTCTGGTCAGCGGGGTGGCTTACCGCTTGCAGGGCACCTATCAGCTCAAGCAGCTGGGCGGGTTGTACCGCTCGCATCCGGGGCTGGGCGTGCTGTTTCTGCTTTCGGCGTTGTCGATGGCGGGGATTCCGCCGCTGTCCGGTTTCTTCGCCAAGTTCATTCTGGTGCGCGCCGGGCTGGAAATCGAGGCCTGGGTGATTGTGGCCGTGGCGCTGGCGGTGGGGATCGGCACCCTGTTTTCCATGATCAAGATCTGGGCCGAGGTGTTCTGGAAAGCCCGTCCCGAAGAAGCCACCACCGGGGCACCGGTGATGGATGTGGCGTCTCCGGGCTTGCACTGGCTGTATGTGCCGATTGTGCTGCTGGCCGGGCTGACGGTGCTGATCGGGGTGGCCGGGCAACCCATATTCGAGGTCAGTATGCAGGCCGCGGAGCAGCTGCTCGACAATTCGGCGTATATTGAAGCCGTGCTGGGCAGTGAGGAGGGGTCATGAAGGCGTTGACCTGGAATATTTTGCTGGCACTGGCCTGGGTGGCGCTGACCGGGACGTTTACGCTGGTCAATTTTCTTGTCGGTATGTTGCTGGCCTATCTGGTGCT
>PWYF01000021.1 GCA_003567955.1 Thiotrichales bacterium | reverse complement strand
TGACGGCGGGGCGATGGCCTCGACGCTGACCTGCATGTCGCTGGGGGGCATGTCGGGGCCGAACTGGCTGATCAGGGCGACATCCACGGCATCACGGCCATAGGCCACCACAATGCGGCCGGCACGGGGCTCCGGCTGGGTGGCGTCGAAGGTGTACCAGCGCCCGCCGACAAAGGCCTCGAACCAGGCGTGCATGTCCATGGGCTCGAGCCCTTTCAGATACCCCGCCACCATGCGCGCCGGGATGTTGATGCTGCGGCACAGGGCAATGCCCAGGTGGGCAAAATCGCGGCACACCCCCACGCGGCGTTCCAGAAACTCCGAGGCGCTGAGCAGGGCCATTTCCGAGTAGGGATCAAAGCGGAAGTTCTGCTGGATCCAGGCGCAAATGGCCTCAACCTGGGGGTAGCCGGGCAGCGCATCCCCGACCACCTCCAGCGCCAGCGCATTCATGCGGTCTGATTCGCAGTAGCGGCTGGGCATCAGGTAAATCAGGGTATCCGAGGGCAGTTCGTCCGGCAGGGTCAGCGGCGCCCAGGGCGCCACGTCGAGTTCATCGGCGACTTCGGCCTCGGTGGCGATCCGGATACTGAATGGCCCTGGTTGGGCCATGAGGCGCTGGCACAGGTTGCCGAACTGATCCATGTATTCGACCACCGGATAGCCGGGTTCCAGCAAAAAGGACTCGCGCCCGATCCACTGGCCTGCGCCACTGCGGGGGCGAAGCATCAACAGCAAGGGCGTGGGAATCCCCACATCGAATTGCAGTCGGCAGGAAGCGCGTAGCCACATACCCGAAGCCTAACACGCGCGGGGGTGTTGAATCCGGCTAATTACGCTCAGGTTGTGATTTCGGATCAACCCGCACGCGCCGGTTTTTCGCTGACGTACATAAAGATGGTGGCGTGCACGACGACTTGTCCATTGGCGTCCTGTACGTCGACTTCTACCGGCAGGTCGCCGGTCTTGCCCTGGTGCTCGGGCGCCAGGGTGGCCTCGGCGACGAGGTCGGTTTGGGCTTTGGCAAGGTAACGGATGTCCATGCCTTTGGGGATCCAGCGCTGAGCTGGCCGGACCGCACATTCCATCAGGCTGCCGGCGGCGACTTCACACAGGTTGCCCATGGCCAGGGCATGCACGGTGCCGATGTGGTTGTGCACGCGGCGTCGCTTGCGCATGGTCCAGCGGCTGCGTTCGGGCGTGAGCTCCAGCACCCGGGGGCGGATGGTGGCGAAGTAGGGCGCGGTGAAACACACGCCCAGTGAGAATAGCCACTTGCCGCCAGGCCAGGTGGCCAGGCGCTGGTAAATTTGCAGGGGATGTGTCGCCATTTCCGGACTCCTGGGCTACAACGGCAGGCTCAACGTCTGGTCAGTCTCAGGGCAATTTACCTTCACTGCGCCAGGCATCGTGCAGCCGCTGTGCGCGGCGCTGTTCGAGATAGTCCTCGGCATTGATCGGTGTGATCTCCTGCGCTTTGCGCAAGTGCTGCAGGGCTTCGTCCTCGCGGCTGCTGCCGTACACCCGCAGCAGGGCCTCGCCATATTCGCGGTGAAGCTGGACGAGATCGGGGTCGATGGCGAGTGCCCGGTCGAAATATTCTGGAATTTCATCCCGGCTGGCCCCGTACAGGGTGCGTGCCAGAATCCGCCCGACCCGGCCGATGATCTCGGCATGCCAGCCGGCCAGCACGCCCAGCGCGGCAGGGTGGCGGGGTTCGGCCTCCAGGGCTTCGATTACCAGGTCGCGCACGGTGCCGGGAATGCCCTCGGAACGCGCGCGGTTGGTAGACAGGGTGCGGGCGTATTCGCCGTAGATCAACGCCAGGCCGGCGACTTCCCAGTAGGCGGGCGGTGGATCACGCTTATCCATGTTCTCTTCAATGAAGCCGATCAGGGCCTGCAGCATGTCCCGCCGTTCGGCTTCATCCTCGACCCGGTGTACCGCATAGGCCATCCAGGCTCGGCCGGCGAGGAAATCGCCGGGGACGCCAGCCTCAAAACCGGCACGGAAAGCGGCCTCGAAATCACCGGCATGGAAAGCGCGCCAGCCGTCCAGCAGTTGCAGGGCGACGGCATCCGGGTCTTGAGGCGGGGTGGCGCTGAAATTGCGGACATAATCGGCATCGGGGAAGGGCGCCTGGTCTCGCAGGTGGAGTCTCTCCCAGCGTTCGGTGAGTTCCTCGCGGCTGTAATTGAACTGCGGATAGCCTTCCGGCCAGGCCTGCCAGTGCTCGATGCGGGGGTTAAAATCTTCCGCTGTGGCCTGGCCGGAAAATATCAGCGCCAGGCCCAGTATCAGGCTGGATAACCCCTTGCCAGGGAAGAGATAATGCATCAGCGCCTCGCCGGTGTGTGTCAGAAGCGCCAGCCAAGGCCGGCACTGAAAGCCCAGGGTTCGAGTTTCAGACGTACTTCAGTGCGATCTATGGTGGTGCCCTGACTTTCCAGGTCACTGATTGTGGCCATGGGTCGTACCGAATCAATATACTTTACATCAAGGTTAAGAAACAGGTTCTCGCTCCAGCCCAGCCAGTCCAGGTCAATGTTCGCGCCAGCCTGGATCAGCCAGGTGGCCACGTTTTCGATATCCAGGTCGCCTTCCGCGGTTTCTTCTGCCGTAAGCTCGCTGTTGAATGAATACAGATAGCTGCCGCCCGCGCCCAGATAAGGCCGGACGGCAGTGCTCAGGGGGAAGTTGTAGACCAGCATCAGTACCGGGGGCAGCATGTCAGTCTCGCCCAGCTTGCCGTCAATCTCATTGGACAGATCGTTGCCACCGGTAAATTCAAAGCTGAAGCGAAACGGCGGTCCCAGCACGGTTTCCACAGACCAGTTACCGTCAAAAATCGGCAAGCGCCAGGTCAGGGTGAGACTGGGCCGGGTACTTGATCCCCGGTCTTGCACCGTGTCCTCGAGCTCAATGACGTTGTCCGGATCGTTTGCATCCGGAATGGCGCGCACCGGATTGCTGCTGAGCCCCGGGTCAATCGTGGTGAAGCCCAGGCTTGTGCTCAGTGAATCCCAGCGGCTGGTTTGTGAAGACGCCTGAACGGGCCAGAGCAAAGACAGCAACAATGCGGATATAAGCAGTCCGGTTAGCGGGTGAAGGCGAATTTTCAATTCCGGGGCTCCCGATTTTCCAGCAAGGAAACAGTACTTGCTCACGCTGTGCTAAAAATAGGGTATTAAAAATATGAGTGACCATGCTGATGACTAATCTTACATGGTATCGGGTGGTATTTATTCATTGGTTTGAGGCGGTCTGCCGACTTTAACAGGGAGTGATAATGACAGAACCAGGCGACAGTGCAGCCAGAGGCAGAACATGGGTACGGGTGTTGGCGCAGGCCGCCGGGTTCACAGTATTTGCAGCCTATATTGCGTTTGGCACGCTGGTGCTGTTGATGTTGCTGATCGGTGGCTTGTGGGAGGGCTTCGGCCGGCAATCCTATGTGCTGATGTTCCTGGCTGCCGTGGTGTATGTCTACGGCACAGCCTGGGTGGCTTTCAGCTTTGGCATGCGACCGGGGCGCGTGCGGGGGGTGCTGCTGGCGGTGCTGGTGCTGCCCCTGATGATCTCCCAGATTCCGGGTTTTTATGCAGACTGGAAAGTGAGAGAGGCTGCACGGGTGTACGTTGCCGACGATGATCCGGCGGCGGTCAGTGAGGCGCGAGAGCGGTTGTTGTCACAAGGGCGGCGCTCGGGGCGTTATGGCTATATCGATATCCTGCTTGACGGGCTGGATGCTGCCGAATCTGACCCGCAGCGAGTGCGGCTGGTGGTCATGCTGGGTGAACTGAGCTACCAACACGAGCCGGTTCTCGAGCGACTGAGAGCGCTTTACCGGGAAAGCGAAGATGACCCGGAGCGGAAGACGCTATACCACGCGGTGGTTGAAGCGCTCCGGGGCGTTAACCCGTATGAGCAGGGCCTGCCTGAAGCCGATGTTGACCCGCCAGGGGAACGTCCCGGGCGTGAAACGCCAGGGCTCGAAATAGAGGCGCAATGATGAAACGCCGGTCCGGCCCCATGCCGGACCGGCGTCATTGGCTTACCAGGCGTATTCCCAGGCCGCTGTGATGGTGCGTTCTTCCGACATTTGCGGGCCGTCCAGGCGTTCCCGGACCGGTTCGATGATTTCCAGACCCACACGGTGACCGGCCAGCGGGCCGGAGAAACGGACATTGGCACCGAGGCCCAGACGGGTTCGTTCACCTCCCTGGTTGCGGGGGTCAGTGGCGGGGCTGGCATCCGGATTCATTTCCGGATCGGCGCCATCGACGTTGCCGAACTGCACCTGCTCCAGCCGCAATGATGCGCTCAGCCAGTCGGTGAGTTTGCGGGCGCCCCAGGCGGTGAATCGCAGTTCGTCGCCCAGTGTGTAGTCCTCCGAATTTTCGCCCGTACGCAGAGTGGCCATGACCTGGCTGCCCCAGGACCACCGTTCGCCCTGACCCAGCCAGGTCATGCCTGGCATCAGATCCCAGGTGCCGGAGCCGAGTTGCATGGCATAGCCGGCGCGCATTTCCATGCCCATCATGTTTTCCACCGTTTCGTCTGTGCTCCCTGTGGGGATGCTGAGGCCGAAATTGAGCAGCACCTGCTGTCTCTCGGCATCGAGTAATTTGTAGATACCCCCGGCAAAGCTGTCGCCCATGCCGCTGGTTTCCATGGTGCCGGTCATGCCGCCCCCCATATCCATGTCCATGGTGTTGTCCATGTAATGGGCCATGATCATCAGCGTTAACCGGTCCGTGGGGGCATACATGAGCATCAGCATATGCATGTCCATATCCATGTCAGTGGGCGCGGCGTTGTAGCCGTAGTCGTTGATGGCTTCATCTGAAGAGACGCGATCAGAACCGTCCCTGAGCCCGGACATGCTCATATGAGTGAACTGGTAAGCCAGCATCCATTCACTCTGACTGTGCACATGATCGGCCATCACCCCCATGGGGGCATGACCGTCGGGCCGGGCGCTGGTCCAGTCGCCATGGGCCTGTACAGGCAGGGAAATCGCACACAGCAGTGTGCTGATAACAAGACGTGCTTTCATAACAATACTCCTGACGGTGACCCGTGCGTCTCGTCATAAGGCAGGCACGGGCGGCACACCACAGCAATAGCTGCGGCACGCACAGACAAACATCAAAGGTTTTTGGGCGTCAGGCAGTCAGTGGCGGGGCCCGAAGTGGCGGGCGCAGGTAAGCGGGTGGATCAGAGGCATCGGCAGCAGTCTCGACTGATGATGCCGGATTTTTATTCGCCAGCAGGGGGAAGGCATCAACCGTGTTTGCCATCGCACTGCCGGCACACAGCAGACAGGGGCATTCCACGCCGCCGGAGGCATGATGATCGTGATGATCCGCCGGCGCCTCGACCTGGCTGTGGGCCTGGAAGTGATCGGCGTGATGGTGGTGGGCGTGTGAATGGTCGCCGTCGGCGGGCAGGGTGGGCAGGCCGGTATGCATCGCCGCGGCCGTCTGCCCCGCGAGCAAGACCAGAATCAGCAGCCAGGCGACTGGGGGTGATAGCTCTCTGGATGGCCGGCCAGCGCGTTTCATGGCGGCATTATTAACATTTGACCCGTGCGGGGCAAGGCTAAGCTGGCCCGAAATGTTCCCGCAGCTCCCGCAGTCGGCCGGCAATTTCGTCACGTGCGCGGCGGAACCGTTCCAGCATTTGTTCCGGTGTGATTGCCGGGTCATCCGAGGCGGGATCTTCGATGGGCCAGTGCAGGCGTTCAACGCGTCCCGGCAGCACCGGGCAGACCTCCTCCGCGCACAGGGTGATCACCAGGTCGATTTGTTCCGGATCAATCTCGTCCACGGATTTGGAATGCTGGCCACGGATGTCGATAGCCAGCTCCTGCATGGCTTCAATCGCCCACGGGTTGACCTGTGCGGGTTGCGAGCCCGCGCTCATGACTTCCGCCTGCTCACCGAAAAGAGTGCGGGCCAGCCCTTCGGCCATCTGGCTGCGGGCGGAATTGGCCACGCACAAAAACAG
This sequence comes from Thiotrichales bacterium, assembly GCA_003567955.1. Lineage (GTDB taxonomy): Bacteria > Pseudomonadota > Gammaproteobacteria > UBA5335 > SLRW01 > SLRW01. The sequence continues at coordinate 12,488 of PWYF01000021.1, read as the reverse complement.
GATGCGGGCTGTGCTCATGGCTTGTGTTCTCCCGGATCGGGGTTGGCGACTTCGTCGGGGAACCAGCGGCGCTTGAGCCACAGGGCCACGGTGACCAGGCTGATCAGCACCGGTACTTCCACCAGCGGGCCGATGACCGTGGCGAAGGCCACCGGCGAGGCCAGACCGAAAGCGGCAATAGCCACTGCGATGGCCAGCTCGAAGTTGTTACTGGCGGCGGTAAAGGCAATCGCCGTGGTCCGCGGATAATCCGCCTGGATCAGCTTGCCCATCCAGAAGCTGATGACAAACATCACGACAAAATAAATGGCCAGCGGCACGGCAATGCGCAGGGCGTCCAGCGGCAGTTCCAGGACCGTGCCGCCCTTGAGGCTGAACATGGCGATGATGGTGAATAGCAGGGCGACCAGCGTCAGCGGCGAGATACGCGGGATAAAGTAATTGTCATACCATTCCCGGCCCCGGCGCCGGATCAGGGTGTAGCGGGTAAGAAAACCGGCAGTGAAGGGAACCCCAAGGTAAATCAATACCGCGCCGGCGATGGTGCCGAAGCCGACATCGATGACGCTGCTTTCCAGCCCCAGCAAAGGCGGCAGTACGGCCAGAAAGAACCAGGCGTAGACGCTGAAAAACAGGAGCTGGAAGATTGAGTTAAAGGCCACCAGCGCGGCGACGTATTGATTGTTGCCGCCGGCAAGCTGGTTCCAGACGATGACCATGGCAATACAGCGGGCGAGGCCGATGATAATGACCCCGGTCATATATTCCGGGTAGTCCCGCAGGAAGATAACCGCCAGGGCAAACATCAGCACCGGCCCGATCAGCCAGTTCTGGATCAACGACAGCGCCAGCACCCGGGTATCCCGGAAAACCAGCGGCAGTTGTTCATATTTCACCCGGGCCAGCGGCGGATACATCATCAGGATCAGGCCGGCGGCGATCAGCAGGTTGGTGTTACCGATGGCCATGGCATCAAGGGCATCGGGCAGGCCCTCGAACACCGAACCCAGCGTGATGCCGAAAGCCATGGCGGCAAATATCCAAAGCGTGAGGAAGCGATCCAGAAAGGACAGACGACGGGCCGGCGCGGGCGCGGACATGCACAATCTCCGTGGTTTCAGTTTGATGAACCGGCTGTGGGTTCTGCCGGTGGCGCCAGACACAGTTCAGGCTGGCCAGCGCAGCATTCGGCGGTGAGATAATCAACCAGTGCGTTCATCAGGGCGAGGTTGGCGCGGTAGCGCTGGTAACGTCCCTCCGGAGTGACGCTGACCAGACCCGCGTGGGTCAGGCCCTTGAGATGAAACGACAGATTGTTGGCCGGCAAGGTCAGCGCCGTGGCGATCTCACCGGCCACCATGCCGTCGGTGCCGGCGCGGACCAGCAACCGGAAAATATCCAGCCGAATGCCGGAGCCCAGGCTGGAAAAGAGCGCTGCTGCCTCGTCTCGTTGCATGTTTCAATATTACAACAATTATTGAAATAACAAAAATCAAAATTTCATCATAATGCCCGGGCCCGGTGTCAGAGGCGGGCCAGTTTGGCGGGCAAGGGCAGGCTGTTGTTGCCGGCGGGTGGTGGCGCCGCGGACAAAGTGTGCCAGTAAAGGATGGGGCCGCGGGTTTTGCGGGTGCCTTCCAGGGCGGCGGCCAGGCCTTTGGCGGTGTAGGTGAGATCCATGCGCAGACCGGCCTGCTCGCCTGTACTGGCGGCCTGGCGGGCGGCGTCGGTCGCCACGCCATAGCCGTCGCCCACATACTGGTGAGTGAGGCGGATGGCTGGCAGCTTGATGTCCGGAACACGGGGATCGAGCGAGCGCATGTTTTTATGGGTTGCAGCCATCAGTTTTTCGACGGTGTCCCGGGTGCAAACCCGGAAGGGCCCGTGATTGGCGGGCATCACGGCCACGCCATGCACCGGGATATGCAAGCCACACAGGGCGAAGCCCAGAGTCAGCCCGGCCAGGGTGCCCCCCGAGCCTGTCGCGCAATAGATTGCGGCGGGGCGAGGCATTTCGCCGGCTTCGATTTGCCCGGCCAGTTCAAAGGCCGCCTTGACGTAGGCAATCGCGCCAGTGGGCGTGGAGGCGCCGGCGAACAGAAAACAGTTATTGCGGTCCAGACGCCGGGGGTCAAGCTGCCAGGCCGTGTGTGTGAGATAAAGCGGACCAATACGCCGGAGCCGCGCGCCCTGGGCCGCCATCGCACGCAGATTCTCTCGCACGTCGGGGGTGACCGGCTGGTCAAACAGCAGGACCTCGCATTCCATCCCAAGACGAGCACAATAGACGGCGGTGGCGAGACCATGATGCGTGCCCAGCCCGCCCAGGGTAATCACCCGTTTTTTCCCCAGCTTTTTCGCCTTGCCCAGCACATATTCCAGCTTGCGGGTCTTGTTGCCGCCGTAGACCGCGCTACTGAGATCGTCGCGCTTGACCCACAGATTGGGGGATACGTCAGCGAGCTGCACCACCGGGGTTGGTGTCTCAGTTAACTCGCAGCGTGCAAGCTGTTTTTCCAGGGTCGGATAAAACATGAATGGTTATCTTGTTTTGTGTTTTGCGAATTCTTCTTTAATAAGCCGGATAATGCAACTATCGTGTGCCACTGTTTTGGGTCGGTGTGACAGGAGACAGTACGGCGCGATCAAAAACCGGCTGGCCGACTGCGCCAGCTGCCTCGATTCTGGATTCTCCTGGTGGATGCTGTTTATACTCGCCGACTCCTAATAACCTGCAGGATGCACCTGATGAATCGCTTTTGGCTGTTTGGGGTAATTGTGCTGACCGGGCTGTGGCTGGGCGGCTGTGATGGCGGACCGGAACGCGAAGCAGTACGTGAATATGCTGCTGTTGCCACCCCCGATGACCCCGAGCTGGCCGAAACCTACGAGCGTAGTTGCAAGAGCTGTCATGCCCGCTCCGGCAGCGGCGCCCCCCTGACCGGGGATGCGGTGGTCTGGACCCGTCTGATTGAAAACAAGGGCATGGAGCGACTGATCGAGCACACTATTCACGGCTATCGCGGCATGCCGCCCATGGGCCATTGCATGGATTGCGATGTGGAGGATTTTGGTCGGTTGATCGGGTTCATGGCCCGGGGGCCGCAGGAATGATTAGCCGGCGGCAGCTACTCAAGTTCGCCGCCGCGCTGCCGGTGGTCAAACTGGCCGGGGCCGGCGCGCCGATAAAGCAGGCCCGGGCTGCGGAGGCCACGGCCCGGCCCGCCTCGAATGTGATTCCCTGGCGCAACTGGTCCGGATTGCAGGTGGCGCATCCCCGCCAGCGGGTGGCGCCGGCCTCTATTGAGGATCTGCAGCAGTTGGTGGCCGAGGCCAGCGGGGTGGTGCGGCCCGTGGGGGCCGGGCATTCTTTCACGCCCCTGATGAATACCGATGATGTGCTGCTGTCACTTGACCGCATCCAGGGGCTGGTGGACTACGACAACGAAAATCACACCGCGGTCATGGAAGCCGGCACCCGGCTGTATAACGCCGGAGAGTTGCTGGATGAGGTGGGCCAGGCGTTCCCCAATATGCCCGATATCGCTGAGCAGAGCCTGGCCGGGGCCTTTGGCACGGCCACCCACGGCACCGGTGCGGGGCTCGGCTGCATGCCGGTGTACGTCAACGGGCTGGAGTTGATCACCGCGGACGGGGAGCGGGTTTATTGTGATGCCGACACCCGGCCTGATTTGTTCCAGGCGGCGCGGGTGAACCTGGGTGCGTTGGGGGTGCTGAGCCGGGTGCATTTGCAGAACCGGCCGTCTTACCGGCTGGAGCGCACGCTTGAATGGCAACCGATTGAAGAGATTCTGGCTGAGGCCGATGCGCTGGCGGATCGCCATCGCAATTTCGAGTTTTTCTATATTCCCTTTTCCGGCTGGGGTTTCATGGACCGGCAGGACATCACGGATGCCGAAATTCGCCTGAGCGAGGACCACACCGATCAGAACGAGGGTGTTTACACACTGCAGAGCTTGCGGGACTGGCTGGGCTGGAGTTCGCGCCTGCGCGGTTTCGCCATGGATATGTATATGCGCCGCTTGCCGGCGGAGCACACGGTGTTGCCCTCCTGGCAGACCTATACCCACACCCGTGCGGTGCGTTTCAATGAGATGGAGTACCACCTGCCGCGCGAGGAGGGGTTGAAGGCCTTCCGCGAAATACGCGAGGTGCTCGAGAAAAATTTCCCCGAAGTGTTTTTCCCCTTTGAAGTGCGCTGGGTGCAGGCCGATGATATCTGGCTGAGCCCCTTTTACCGTCGTGATTGTATCTCCATTGCCGTGCACCGCTACTATGACGAGGATCATACGGCCTTTTTCAAGGCCGTGGAGCCGATTTTCCGGCGTTATGGCGGCCGTCCGCACTGGGGCAAGCTGCACAGTCTGGGGCCACAGGAACTGGCTGCCCTGTATCCGCACTGGGATGATTTCCTCGAGGTGCGCCAGGCGATGGACCCGGAAGGCCGCTTCCTGAATACCTACCTGCGCGAGCTGTTTGGTGTCTGATATGGGGGTTAGCCGCCGCAATCTGCTGCTGGGTGGCCTGGGGCTGTTACTGGCCGGGCTGGTCGGGCGTGTCGGCCACCAGCGGCTGCAGTCCGGGCCCGACGGGCACAATTCCTATTTCAACGCCCTGCAGCAGGCGCTCAAGGATGCCGGCATCGTGCATCGGCGCCTGATCATTGACCGGGCGCGCATGGCCGCCAACCTGCAGCGGCTGGTTGAGCGCATCCGGCCTCAATACCACTACCGCGTGGTGGCCAAATCGCTGCCCTCCATTGAGCTGCTGGACTGGGTGATGAGGCAGGCGGACACCCGCCGGCTGATGCTTTTCAACGAGCCTTTCCTGCGTCAGGTGGCCGCCGAGTTACCGCACAGCGACATCCTGCTGGGCAAGCCGCTGACGGCAGGCGCCGCGCACTACTTCTATCAGCACTTTGAGGCGACCAACGGCTTTGACCCGGATGCGCAATTGCAGTGGCTGATCGACAGTCCGGCGCGGCTTGCCGACTACGCCGCGCTGGCAGACAGCCTGCAGCGGCCGCTGCAGGTCTCGCTGGAGATTGATATCGGCCTGCACCGGGGTGGTGTGCAGGACACCGGCACGGCCGCCGAGATGCTGACCCGGCTGCGCGAGCATCCCTGGCTGAGGTTTTCCGGCTTCATGGGCTATGAGGCCCACATTCCCAAGGCGCCGGGCGGCACGGGCCGCAATTTCGACCGCGCCATGGCGCGATACAACGCTTTTGTGCAAACCGCTGAAGCGGTGCTGGAGCAGGGCGTTGATGAGCTGACGCTGAACACCGGCGGCAGCACCACCTATGACCTGTATCCCGGTGCCGATGTGCGGCCCAATGAACTGTCTGTCGGCTCGGCACTGGTGCAGCCCACCGATTTTGACCTGCCCACGCTGGCCGAACACCAGCCGGCGGCGTTTATCGCCGCACCCCTGCTCAAGGTGATCGACGGCCTGCAGCTGCCCGGTGCGCCCGGGCTGGGGCGTTTGATGGGCCTGTGGGACCGGCGCTACGAGCAGACCTTTTTTATTGATGGCGGTTACTGGAAGGCGGTGCCGGAATCCCCGGCCAGCCTCACCACCAACGATCTTTACGGGCGCTCCAGCAACCAGGAGATGCTCAATGGCCCCGCTGATATCACCCTGGCGCGGGATGATTTCCTGTTCTTTCGCCCCACCCAGAGCGAAGTGGTGCTGCAGGATTTCGGTGAGCTGTTGATCTATGACAGCGACACCGGCAGCTTCCCCGAACGCTGGGCGCCGTTCCCGCGACGGTAAACGACCTCAGGCCAGTTTGTTCAGTACCTCGGCCAGGGTTTGCTGGAAGCGTTCGGGCATTTCCGCCTGCGGAAAGTGACCGGCGCCATCCAGGCGCCATTCGGTGACCCGGCCTTCGCAGCGCGCCCGGGCCGGTTCCGGAATCATGTCGCCATTAATGGCGTGAATGGGTACGTTGATGTCCGCGAAAGCGGGTTCAGGATTCCAGCGCAGCAAATCCGCCCACAGCGGCAGCATCCAGGCCGGGTTGGCGCTTTGCATTTCGGACTTCATGCGTTGCTTGATGGCCGGGTCGAGTCCGGTTGCGGTGAAGTTCTCCACCAGTCCGTCAATGGCGGCGGGGAAGTCCTCAATGAACGGGGCTTCGGTTTCCCGGGCCTGGTCTTCGCTTAGGTCGCCATAGGGAATGACGAAGGTGTCGACCAGCACCACCCCGTTGAGTTGATCCAGTTTGCGGGCGGCTTCCAGCGCCACCGCGCCGCCCATGGAATGGCCGACGAGTGTTACCGGGGCATCAGTGAGGGCAGTGACAGCATCCGCCAGTACCTCGCCCAGGTCAGTGATGCGCCACTGGGGGGCGGCCTGGTCGGCGCTGTCGCCATGCCCGGGCAGGTCGATGCTGGCCAGGGTGAAGTCCTCGCTCAGCGCTTCCAGCGTCGGGTCCCAGTCACTGCGGCGGCAGGTCCAGCCATGCACAAACACGGCCTGGATCGGGGCGTCACCGGTCCGGGTGGAGGCGAGTGTGATACCGGAGGGAAGCGAGATGCGGGATGTTTTCATTTCGTCTCCATGGGGGAGTATAGGGTTGTCACAGGTATTGTTTTGCTGTTCAGCTCTCGTTAAGGTTACTGTAATTCATGAAAGCTTGTCATATCGCGGGATGCGGCGTGCTCCACGCTGTCCGGCTTGATACGGGAGAGCAACGGCGATGAGTGAGAAGCAGACGCTTGCCCACTTTTCCCATTGCCGGCCTGAATTGCTGGAAAATCTTTATCGCACGCCGCTTGACCGGCAGGAGTGGTCGCGATTCCTGCAATCACTGGTAACAGCTTCTTCGTCGCGTTCCGCGCGCATGCTGGTGATGGACCGGCAGGCCCGGGAGGTGCTCTACAGTACCAAGATCAATATTGATGATGACCAGCATCTGGACTATGTGCATTACTACGTCAATCGCTGTCCCTGGCGGCCGGAGCTGGCCCTGAAAACCCCGGGGCAACTCTACAATACCTACACGGATTTCAGTTGCGACCAGCGCCGGTTTTATCGCACGGAATTTTTCAATGACTGGGCCCGTCATCTGGATATTGAGCACGGACTCTGTGGCACGGTGTACCACGATAGCCGGTATACGGTGCAGTTGCTGGTGCAGCGCACCGGCGACCAGGGGCCATTCAGTCAGGCGTTGACACGCAGGCTTAACGCGCTGATTCCGCATGTGCGCCAGGCCCTGCAGCTCAGCCGGGCCATGGCCGAGCAGAAAACACAATACCTCAGTGCCATGGCCGCGGCCGAGCGTTGCTTTATGCCATTTCTGCTCGTGGACAAGGATGGTGGTGTCGGCTACGTTTCTTCCCGCGCCGAATCACTGCTGGAGGCGTTGCCTGGCGTGGGGTTGCGTGACGGACGTCTGGGTTTTGATTGTCCCCGTCAGCAACACGGATTTCGCAAGGCGGTGACGGGGGTGATTGAAGGGGGTGTGCACCAGCAGCAAACCCTGGTTGCCCCTCTGGCTGGCCGGAGTCTGCCGTTACGGCTGCTGGTCACAAGCCTGACGCCAGACAGTACCGGCGAATCGTTCTGGCCGGGCCAATCAGTGGCGGTGTATTTACAGGCGCCGGAAATGCATCTGGATGTGGATGAGGAGGTGCTCTCGCAGTTGTTTCAGCTGACAGCGGCGGAGGCCAGGGTGGCCGCGGCTCTGGCGCTCGGGAACAACCTGGCGGATATAGCTGAGCGTTTCGGCGTGTCGCCGCATACCGTGAGGAGCCAGCTCAAGTCGGCTATGCGCAAGACCGGTGCCCGCCGCCAGGCCGAACTGGCCTGCCAGGTCATCAGTTCGGCGGCGATACGTGATCGCGTGGCATCGGATGCCCCCGCCCCCTTCAAAGCAGATTAGTTCTTCCCGCGCTAACCCGGCCACTTCTGCGGCAACCCTGGCGGGGCGCTGTCATTCCGCGATTACTGGTTGAGCGCAAGGGATGGATGCCCGGTTTCAGTCGCTTCATTGCTTGCACCGCTCGTTATCTGTATTTGCCGGCGTACTGCTGAGACTGTTTTTCGTCAGCCCGTCGGGCGCGGAATCATGCTGGCGTGAATGTTATTACATCCGTTATAATGTCAGGAACGCAATCACATCAGGAGACGGGCCATGACGCGCAAGCTCAAACTCACCGCCATCGGTAATTCCACCGGCGTGGTGCTGCCGCGTGAACTGCTGGACAAGCTCCGCGTTCAGCGCGGGGATGAATTGATGGTGCTGGAAACCCCGGACGGCATCACCCTGACCCCGTTCAACCCGGAATTTGCCGCGCAGATGGAAGTGGCTGAAAAAGTCATGCGGCGTCGCCGCAACCTGCTCAGAAAGCTGGCGGAGTGAATCATGTCGGAATGGGTCTGGATTTCATCCGAACTCGCCGAGGCCATTCACGAACGCCAGCTGTCTGAGCATGGTGGTCCTTCAGGTGTGCGTGATCGCAGTTTGTTCGAGTCGGCGCTGGCCCGGCCCCGGCAACTGGCGGCCTATGGCGGCGCGGGGGTTGATGCCCCGGCGCTGGCCGCAGCCTATGCCTTCGGTCTGGCTCGCAATCATGCCTTTGTGGACGGCAACAAACGCACAGCGGCGGTAGTTTGTGAAATTTTTCTGGAGCTCAACGCATATGTGCTGGTGGCAACGGATGCTGATCTCTATCCGGTGTTCATTGGTCTGGCCGATGGCACGATCAGCGAGGCCGAACTGGCCGAATGGCTACGCGGTCACAGCCGCCCGCAACAGCTGAGCGAGGATGCCGCAAGCTACACATCCTGACGGCGCGCATAAAAAACCCCTGACCGTGACCGGCCAGGGGTGGTGTTGGTGGAGGCGGCGGGAATCGAACCCGCGTCCGCGGCACCTACGCCCTCGGATCTACATGCTTAGCCCATCTTTAAGTCTCGCCGCCGGCCACCCGATGGGCATGGGTAAAACCGACGGCCAGTCCGTATGTTTTAACGCCAGTCACCCCGGACACGATCACTGACGCGATCCTGTATATATGACTACCGAATGTCCCGAAGGACCCGGGCCTACAGGCGAGCCCGGTCGGTAGCTGGCAGGTTTTTAGGCCGCCAGAGCGTAGTTGTCGTCGTTGGCAACTATATATTTTGCAACCGGATTTACGAGGAAGATTGCGCCCTCGGCATGCACCTAAGGTTTCGTGTACCACGTCGAAACCATGTCGCCCCCGATATGCTCGGGTATGACGTGAGACAGTATACGCGCGTCCGGGTTCCCCGGAAACCGGAATTCAGCCACGCATAACGCATAGACGAGGATGGCTGAATATGTATAACTGTGCACAGTCGGCACATCAAAAGGCAGGCTGCCCATGTTAAGAGATCTGATCCAGACTTATCCCGAGTTGGCCGCGGTGCTGGTGCTGGTCACCGGTATTGTGCTGGGCAAACTCGCCGAGGTTGCCGTACGGCGCATGCTGGTGTTCGGCGACCGCCTCGCGAGCCGCTACGGCAGTCGCGAACATCAACTGGTTTCGCCGCTTTTTCAACAGGTGTTTGCCCTGGTTGTTTTTGCCACGGTGCTGGTGCTGGCGGCGATTGCCGCCGTGCGGGTGCTGGATATCCCGCAGCTTTCGGCCTGGCTGGACAGCGTGCTGGCCTATGGACCCCGGTTTGTTCTTGGTCTGTTCATTATTGGCCTCGGTAATGTCCTGGGCGCGGTGCTGCGCAACCTGACCGCCGGTGTACTGGCGGATGGCGACAGCAATGCGCTGTTACCGCGGCTGGTTCATGTCGGGGTGGTGGCGGTGGCGGTGATCACCGGCCTGCAGCAACTGGGGATTGATATTTCCTTCGTCACCCAGATGGCACTGATCGTACTGGCGGCTTTGCTGGGTGGTTTGTCCCTTGCCTTCGGCATCGGCGCGCGACAGTACGTGGCCAATCTGATGGCGCAGACCGAGTTGGCGCGTTATACCAACGGCGAGCGCTTGCGCATTGATGAGGACGAGGGCGAAATCGTCGAGATCTACCGCACTGGCCTGACCCTGTCGACCCCGGAAGGACTGGTATCCGTCCCTGCCGCGCGGCTGGCGAAGGGTCGGGTCGTCCGGCTTTCCGGCCCGGCAACGCAGGATTGAAGCGGTGGCGGATGTGCACCCACTGACACTGGCCTACGCCCGCGATTTCCCCGCCGAGATGGCTGCGTATCTTGCGGCGCAGGGGGTGGATACGGTGAACCGGACGCTGATTGGGCTGCCGGAAGACACCGCCGCCGGCGTTGTTGCGCGCCTGCCGCATGCCCACCTGGTGCGGCTGCTGGCAGACCAGGCCGATGAGCAGGTCAGTCGCTGGCTTGATGCGGCGGATGCGGATCAGGCGCTGGCCATGTTGCTGCATATGGAGGAAGACAGGCGAAACCGGTTGCTGGCCGGCTTGTCCAGCCGGCGTATGCGGCGAACACTGACCCGGCTGGTGGTTTATCCGCGGGAGACTGTCGGCGCCCTGGTGAATCCGGCGGCGGCGAGTCTTGATGTCAGTATGCCGCTGGGCGAGGCTGTCGCTCTGCTGCGACAGGATACGCCCGCACCCGAACAACCAATCTGGTTGACTGATCCGGCGGGTATTTACCTTGGCTTGCTGGACCTGAACCGGGCTCTGGTAGCGCATTCGGATCAGATCAGCCTGGAGAGTTTTGTTATACCGGTCAATGCCTTGCGGGCCGAGCTCAGTCTGCTTGATGCCCGCGGCGCCGAGGCATGGGCGGCCCATTCGGAATTACCGGTTATTGATCATCTCAACCATCTGCTGGGTACGGTCTCGCATGCGCGGCTGGAAGCGGCACTGGGTGGCGAGCATCTGACGCAGTACGGTCTCGCTGACAGCGCAGGCGAGTTAACCCGGCAATATTTCCGGGTGATGGGCGCTTTTATGGGTGACCTGCTGGGACACGGGAGGCCAGGAAAATGAATCTCCGGGCCGGTATTGAAAACGAATATCTCCGGCGTCACCCCGTGGCTGCCGCCGGGCAGTTCGAGGCCCTCCCGGAGCGGGCACTGGGGACCGTGGTCGAGGGGCTTGAACCGTCCTCGCTGGCGATTGCCATGGAGTATCTGAGCCCGGTCAGGGCGCTGGCGATGTTTTCAGCGCTTGCACACGAGTCACAGCTTGAGGTGCTTGAACGGGCAACACCGCGGCTGGCAATGACGCTGCTGGCGCAGATGCGGGATGAGGTACGCAATGATTTGCTGGGATCATTGCGCACCACCAGCCGCAAGGATCTTGAGCGCCTGCTGTCGTTTCCGGAGGACTCGGCAGGCCGGCTGATGGACCGGGCCTTTGTTGTGGTACAGACCGGGGTGCCGGTGGCGGAGGCACTCAGTCGTCTGAAAGCGTCGTCTGTTCGTGGCGCCAGAACGTTGTTTGTGGTGACGCAAGAGGGGTGTCTGCATGGACGGGTGGACATCCAGGACCTGGCGCTGGCTGAGAGCACGGATCTTGTGGATGACTATGTTCAGACGGTACACGAGATGGTGAGAGCAGAGGCGCGGCGGGAGGAGCTGGTTGAGTTGCTGGAACGCTCCCGTCGGGATTCCGTGCCCGTGGTGGATACGGCTGGCCGCTTGCTGGGCGTGGTGCGCTACCGCAGCCTTTTCCATGCCATTGAGGATGTGGCCACGGCCGATATACAGAAAATGGTCGGCGTCAGTCCGGAAGAGCGGGCGCTGTCATCCCCCGGTTTTGCCATCAAGCGGCGTCTGCCCTGGCTGCATATCAACCTTCTGACGGCTTTTCTCGCGGCCTCCGTGGTGGGGCTGTTTGAGGGCCTGATTGCACAGTTCACGGCGCTGGCGGTTCTGCTGCCGGTGGTCGCCGGCCAGTCCGGTAATGCCGGCGCCCAGGCCCTGGCGGTGACCATGCGCGGTCTGTTTCTGAAGGAAATTGGCGTGCGCCAGTGGCCGGCCGTGCTGGGCAAGGAGGTGCTGGTGGGGTTGCTGAACGGGCTTGCCCTGGCGGTCTCCTGCGGCCTGGCCGTGTTTCTGTGGAGCAGCAGTCTGGGACTGGCCCTTATCATTGCCACAGCCATGGTGATGTCCATGCTGGCCGCCGGGGTTGCCGGTTCACTGGTGCCGATCGTATTGACCCGCCTCGGCCAGGACCCGGCCACCGCGTCCTCGATTATTCTGACAACCATTACCGACGTGGCCGGGTTTTTCGCCTTTTTGGGCACGGCAACCTTGCTGGCGTTCATGCTGTAACCCGGCCCATAAGCACGCCGGACGAAGCCTGGATAACTGCCCGGGATTTTCCGAAACCGGGAATAGCGACTAAACTGCGGCGACAAACTAACAACAAGAGTGGCTTATGAGTCGTCATCCCCTCTGGCAGAACCTGTTTCGCCCCACGGCGGACCGCCTCACCGAAAGTGTGCAGCTGTGGCGCGCAACACCGCTACTGGCCGGTATATCCGGGCGCAAGGC
>PWYF01000192.1 GCA_003567955.1 Thiotrichales bacterium | reverse complement strand
TCACTGGTGCTGGGACTGCTTGGCACCATGGAAAACGCCCGCGTTATGATCTTTATCAACACCAAACGCGACGGCGAGCGCCTGCAGGATTACCTGCGTGGCAACGGCATCAATTCCGCCATCCTCTCCGGCGACGTGCCCCAGAACATGCGCCAGCGCCTGCTGGCTGACTTCAACAGCGGCAAGATCGACGTGCTGGTGGCCACCGACGTGGCCGCACGTGGCCTGCACATTCCCGGGGTGACCCATGTGATCAATTACGATCTGCCCCAGGATGCCGAAGACTACGTCCATCGTATTGGCCGCACCGCGCGCGCCGGCGCATCGGGTGAGGCCATTTCACTGTGCTGCGAACGCTACTGCTATTCCCTGCCGGAGATTGAAAACTACATCGGCGATAAAATTGCCGTTGATGTCGCCGATGAGAGCCTGCGGGTGACACCTGCCCCGCCGGCGCGCCGGCCTCGTCGTGAGAGCGGACCGGGAGATAACCGGAGACGGGGGCGGCCGCGCAGCAGTAACGGCAACCGCGGGCGCCATGGTCGCGGCAACCGCAGCTGAGGCCATGACCGGTCGTTCAGTGCAGCCCCTCGCGCCCCGCCAACGCCTGCCCGGACAACGTTCGGGTGATTGCGCGAAAATCATCGATGCCGACAAAGCCCGGCACCTCACGGCGGGTGCCTACCGAGTCCGGCGCGCACATGGCAAGCACCTGCCCCACACCGAAGGCCCGGGCGCTGTGCAACACCCGCGGGCTGTCGTCCACAAACAGGGCTCGCGGCGCATCAACACCCTCCTGCTGGCACAGCTGCTGCCAGAAAACCGGGCTTTCCTTGGCCGCGCCATAGTCATGCGAGGAAATCAGGCGATCAAAATAATCGCCAATACCGGTGCGGGCGAGCTTGAGCTCAAGACTCGCCGGATGGGCATTGGTGGCCAGCAACAAACGCCGACCCGAGGACCGCACCCGGCCCAGAAACTCGGGTACATGGGGCAATATGGCAATCCGGTCAGCAACCTGCTGCTTGAGCTCGAGCAGATCAAGGCCCAGACGTATGCGCCAGTGATCCAGGCAGTACCAGTCAAGCGTCCCCTCTACCGCACGGAACCAGGGACGCATGCGCTGCCGCGCGGTGGCCAGGTCCAGTCCCTGGCGTTCGGCAAAACAGCGCGGCAGATACTCGCCCCAGAAAAAATCATCAAAATGCAGATCCAGCAGGGTGCCGTCCATATCCAGCACGACAGTATCCACACGACGCCAGTCCACCACAGCGTCTTTCGTCGTCAATCCACTTGCCCGGTATGCTGCCATCACCGGCGATTATACCCCGCTCACTTCAGGAGCTGAATCCAATGTCCCAATCGCAAGAGCTCATCGAAGCGCTGGTCACGCTGGCGCGCAAGGCTGACCAGGCCATCCTCGAAATCTACCAGACGGATTTCGACGTGGAAGACAAAAGCGACAACTCGCCACTGACCCGGGCCGACATGGCATCCCACCGCACCATTGTCTCCGGTCTGGCCGAGCTGACCCCGGACATCCCCGTCATGTCCGAGGAATCCACCGATATCAGCACGACGCAGCGGCTGTCCTGGCAACGCTACTGGCTGGTGGACCCCCTCGACGGCACGCGTGAATTCATCAAGCGCAACGGCGAGTTCACCGTCAATATCGCCCTGATCGAACAGGGCCGCCCTGTGCTCGGCGTAGTCACCGTGCCGGCGCAGGGGCTGGCCTATCACGGCAGCATCGAGGGTGGCGCCTGGCGGCGACAGGACCAGGCCGCACCGGAACCAATCCAGGTCCGTCAGCTGGGCCAGGGGCCGAAAGTCGCGGTGGCCAGCCGCAGCCACAAGACCCCCGAACTGCAACAATATCTGGACGCCATGGGCGAACATGAGGTGCGCTCCATTGGCAGCTCACTCAAATTCTGCCTGGTGGCTGAAGGCGAGGCCGATATCTACCCCCGCTTCGGGCCCACCAGCGAATGGGACACCGCCGCCGCCCAGGCCATCGTCGAGGCCGCAGGCGGTCGTGTGGTGGATGTCAGCGGAGAAACCTTGCGTTACAACCGGGGCGAATCCGTGCTCAATCCCTCATTCCTGGTCTATGGCGATCACAGCCATGACTGGACCGCTTACGCGCCCTGAACTCGCGATTAGCGAAAGCGCAGGGGGCTGACCCGGGCGATCCAGCGATACCAGCTCCGCGGCAAGCGCTGAAGCACGGCCGAGAGTAACGCCAGGGGCCAGGGAAAAACATCCCGGGTGCGCCCACGCCTGATAGCCCGGTGAATTCGTGCCGCCGCCGCTTCTGGCGACATCAGAAAGGGCATGGGGTGTCGATTTTCGCGCACCAGTGGCGTATCTATAAATCCGGGCGCCACCATGGTGACAGCAATGCCATCCTCCCGCAGATCCACCGCCAGGGATTCACACAGGTTCATCACTGCGGCCTTCGAGGCCCCGTAACCCGCAACCCCCGGCAGTCCGTTGAGTCCGGCGATCGAGCCGGGCACCACCAGGCGGCCCTGTCCGCGGGACTGCATGATGGCAATGGCCGGAGCCAGCGTATTGAGCACGCCGATCACATTAACCTCGATCACACGCCGGGCAAGTCCGAAATCCGGCACCCGGGCCTTGGGCATATTGATCCCGGCGTTGGCCACCACCACGTCCAGGCCACCATGGCGATCGGCAAAATCCCTGATTGCATGCGTCATGGCCTCGGCATCACAGACATCGGCGCTGCGGTAGTCAATCCCGACAGGCAATCCTGCCGGCGCGGACCCGAGATCGCACCCTCCCACTGTATCGCCTGCAGCCAGAAAACGCTGCGCCAGCGCCAGCCCCAACCCGGACGCGACCCCCGTAATAAAAACCCGCTGCATACTCACTGGCGCGCCAGCTCGCGGTTGACCCGGCGCACCTCCCGCAGATAGGTGTCCTTGTGCACGTAATAGGCCATACGGTCGAGCTTGAGATAGTGGTAACCGCCACTCAGGTCGGGATTGGCGCCGGCCTTGCGCCGACGCAACCAGTCTGCCGCCTCGGTTTCATGCTCGCGGGCCGCCACAAAACGCGCCACCATCTCGGCCTGTTCGTGACGCCCCTGCCAGCCCAGACCGGTGGCTTCAACCATACCCAGCACGAAGAGATTGTCATACACCGGATGAAACACATTCAGGTACAGCCCGGGTGAAGCGCCCTGCCAGTTCAGATGCTCGCGATCGATAAAGGGGTAATGCAACTTGTAGCCGGTGGCCAGCAGTACCAGATCATATTCGGCGACACTGCCATCAGCAAAGCGCACGCTGTGACCGTCAAATTCATTGATGTCACCGCGCACTCCGAGATCACCGTGACCGGCATGGTAGAGCACCAGTGAATTGACGATGGGGTGGGATTCATACAAGGCGTGGTCAGGCCTGGGGAAACCAAAACGTTCCGGGTCGCCGGTAAACAATCGCAGCAGGAAGCGGTCCAGGCGCTGCTTGAGTGGCCGTGGCAGCGGCAGGCCGCCGCCAAGCTGATCGGCCGGCTTGCCCAGCATGTACTTGGGCACAAAATGATAACCCCGCCGCAGGCTCATATCCACGCTTTTTGCCCGGTGCAAGGCATCCACAGCGATGTCACACCCGCTGTTGCCCGCACCCACGATCAACACCCGCTGATCATCAAAAATACGCGCTGATTTGTATTCACTGCTGTGCATCAATCGCCCGGAAAACTGGCCACTGAACCCGGGGCGGTTGGGCTCTGCAAGGGTGCCATTGGCGATCAGCACCCCGCGGTATCGAAAGGTTTCACCACTGACCAGCCGCAACAACCAGGTGCTGGCCACATTGTCCTCCGGCCACACACGCTCAACGGGCGCATCAAAACGATAGTACTCATATAAACCGAAATGCCTCGCAAAATCACGGAAATAACGAGCCAGCATGGCATGGTCAGGATAATCCGGCGTCTCCGGCGGCATGGGGAACTCGGTAAACTCGGTCATCTTTTTGGAAGAGATCAGATGGGCGGATTCGTAAACAGTGCTGCGGGGATTATTGATATCCCACAGCCCGCCGACATCGCTGTGGGCCTCGAAGCCGTCAAATAGCACATCGAAACGCTGCAGATTACGCGCCGCCGACAACCCGGCCGGCCCGGCGCCTATCACCGCATAATGCTGCGAGCGATCAATTATCGCCCCCTGTTCCCCGGTCATTGTGCTCTCCTCCAGCTATCAGCCGCTTGTGGTCCCGACCATCAGGGCCAGGCCGGAAATCACCAGCAATACCTGCAACAAGATATAAAAGCCCCGCACCGAGACCCGGGCATGCAGCCACTCGCCCAGCACCACACCCGGCGGAATCAGCGGCAACAACCACAGCGTCTGCGCCAGGACTTCCTGGGTCCACTGGCCGCGCCACACATAGATCACGAGCAGCGTGCTGTTAAAAATCAGCCATACGGTCATCAGGGTGCAACGCATCGCTGCGGGCGGCAACTGCCGACGCCCCAGTGCATGGACCAGCAGGGGACCACCGGACGCATAAAGGCCGTGCACAATACCGGCCCCCCCCAGGCTCAGCCGCATCCCCGTCAGCCCCCCGGCAGGCCGTGCCCGGGGGGCACGCAGACGCCACAATTCCCGACTCGCAAGCACGACCACCAGCAGGCCAAACAATTGCTCCAGCCACTGTCCGCGTATGACGCCGGCCAACAGCACTCCGAGCCCCAGACCAAGCCCCATCCAGGGTAATATTTCAGTCACCAGCAAGCGCCCCTGAAGATGCCGACGGTGCCTGATAACAAGATACAGGCACAGGGGCACATTCAGGGCTACCAGCACCGGCAGCAGTTGCTGCAGCGGATAAAGATGGGCCCCCAACGCCAGCGCGATAATAATACTGCCAAAGCCGGTCATGGCCTGGGTGGTGTAGGCGCCAAACACAATCACCGCCAACCATAGCAACGGCCAGGTCAGGACTTCAGTGAACACCGGCGTCACGCCGCATCCCTGTCAGCATTCAACAACCCGCGTGCCTGTGCCCACTGCAAAAACACTTCACGACTGGGCGCAGGGGTATAACCGAACTCCTCCCGCAACGCGGTATTATCGAGCACCGGCCGATAACGCAGAAAATCCACCTGCGCGGGTTCCAGCTGTGTCAGGCGCAATGATCGCAACAGACGGATCATGCCGGCAATCAGCCAGGCGGGGACAGGCAGCCGCGGTTTGCCCAGCAGGCGAGCCAGCTCGGGCATACCCAGCCAGCCGTCCCCGGCCAGGTTATAGAGGCCGCTGCGCTGGGTCAGCACCCCGCGCACGATAATCTTCACCACATCCTCGTCACTGATAAACACAAAGGGACTGTCGCTGCCGGCCACGGCCAGCACCAGACGACGTTCTAACAGGGCTGTAATCTGGTTATTCACCCCCGGCCCGAGGATCGTCCCCGGCCGCAGCACAAGTTGTCTGAGTTGCGGATAATCCCGCCGCCATTCGGCCAGCATCTCCTCAATCCGTCGCTTGTGATCGGCATAGGCAAAGGCGGGATTGCCACGCAGGGCATCGCCTTCACGTAACGGCAGCGGATTATCAGCATGGTAGCCATAGGCCGCACCGCTACTGGTGACAGTGAGATGGCCGACGTCGGCTTTGCGGCAGGCGGCCAGCACATTGGCGGTGCCACCCACGTCGATCGCTTCCTGTTCTTCACGAGACATACCGGGCGGCGGCGTGACCACCGAGGCCAGATGCACCACCGAGCTGACCTGTTCCGCGACCATCCGTTCAGCCAGCGCCGGGTCCCGTATATCCAGTGATTCAAAACGCACCGTGTCCGGCCATTGCGTGTTTCGCGGCGGCGCCAGGTCAGTCGCGACCACGCGCACCCCTGTCGTGTCGGCGAGCGCCGCTGTGACACGTGCGCCTACAAAGCCCGCGGCGCCTGTGACCAGAACACATTGCTCTGAACTCATTACGCGATCCTTCTCATGTCCAGCCCCCCGGCGATCCCGGGGCAGTCTGCCAACCCCCACATCGCCCCCCGACGGGGAGTCGCTTTATAGCGGGAGGCGTTCGTATTAAGATGAAAGGCCGCACTATCATAACAGCGGAGCCAGCTATGGCCGCGCAAGTTCTCAACCCGAACCCCGGTGAAGACCCCGCCTGGAAGCAGCATGATCACAAGGCATGCATTGATCAGGCGGTGAAGGATGCCGAAGCTATTTGCCGACAACGCGGTGTGCGCCTGACGCCCGTCAGGAAGCGTGTCCTGCGACTGATCTGGAGCAATCACCAGCCGGTGGGGGCTTATGCGCTGCTGGATATGTATCGCGGCTATGAGCCCTCGGCCGCGCCACCTACCGTTTACCGGGCACTGGGCTTTCTTATGGAGCAGGGCCTGGTTCATCGCATTGCCTCACAAAACGCCTTTGTCGGCTGCGCGCATCCGACTGAAAATCATCAGGGGCAATTCCTGATCTGTCGAAGCTGTGGCGCTGCCCGCGAACTGCACAGTGATCGTGCGGTTCAGGCGCTGACGGATGATGCGCGGGCGCTTGGTTTCGAAATAGAGCACCCCACTATCGAGCTCAGCGGCCTGTGTCCTCAGTGCCAGCGCCAGCCACAGGCCCGACAGACATAAAAAAACCCCGGTCAGTTACCTGCCGGGGTTGTACAGCGCTGCAAACGAAGCTCAGGCCTTCTTGTCTTCGCTGTTGTTGTCTTCTTCAGCACTGTTCTCATCTGTTTCCGGCTCGGCTGGCTCGGCAGCGGCATCAGCAGCCTGCTTGTCATCACCATCCTGACCTGCGGCTTCTTCGGTCTCTGCTGCAGGCGCGCTTTCTGCCTGTGCTTCGTCGGGCTTGTCGTCGCTGTGATCCGTCTCGACGGCTTCTGCAGGCTTCTCCTGCGCAGCTTCAGCGGCGGCCGGAGCTGCGCTGGCTGCCGGCTTGCCTGCTGACTTGCGCGTGGCCTTGTTGCCACCGGATTTTGCCGGCTTGCCAGCGCCAGGATCACCGCCCTCTACCAGTTCGACAATCGCCATGGGGGCATTGTCACCGGCACGGAAGCCACATTTCAGAATGCGCAGATAACCCCCGGGACGTTTGCTGTAACGCGGGCCCAGCTCATCAAACAGCTTGGTCACCATGTCCCGGTCACGCAGCTGATCAAAGGCCCGGCGGCGGCGCGCCACCGCATCATTCTTGGACAGGGTAATCAACGGCTCGGCTACCCGCCGCAGCTCCTTGGCCTTGGGCAAGGTGGTCCGGATGCGCTCATGGCGAAACAGGGACGCGGTCATGTTGCGATACATGGCCTTGCGATGAGCGCTGTTACGGCCCAGCTGCCGTCCGGAGTGTCGATGTCTCATAGTCGCTATTCCGCAATACTGACTGATTCATGAAAGACGTCAGGCCGCAAAGCCCGACGCCGGCAATGACTTCTCGGCTCAAGCGTGCGCCTTCAGCCTGATTCTGTTTCCGGCCGACGCTCAAGCCCGGCTGGGGGCCAGTTGTCCAGACGCATCCCCAGTGAGAGATCATGCGCCGCCAGCACGTCCTTGATCTCGGTGAGCGATTTCTTGCCCAGGTTGGGCGCCTTGAGCAATTCCACTTCGGTTTTCTGAATCAGATCACCAATGTAGAAGATATCCTCTGCCTTGAGGCAGTTGGCCGAACGCACCGTCAATTCAAGATCATCAATCGGGCGCGTCAACAACGGGTCCATTTCGCTACCGGCACTTTCCTCGGCCTCATCAGCAACACTCTTGAGCTCCACAAAGGAGGCCAGCTGTTCCTGAAGAATTGTGGCTGACCGCCGGATCGCTTCCTCGGGATCCACCGTGCCGTTGGTTTCGATATCGATCAACAGCTTGTCGAGGTCGGTACGCTGGGCCACACGGGCACTGTCCACTGTATAGGCCACACGCCGGATCGGGCTGAATGAGGCATCCACATGCAAAGTACCAATACGGCTGTCACCCTCTTCGGCTTCCGGACGCTGGTTGGCAGGCTCGTAACCCCGTCCGCGACGCACGTGCAGCCGGGCATTGAGCTCACCCTCGGCGGTCAGATTGGCAATCACCAGCTCGGGGTTTACGATCTCCACGTCATGATCGAGCTTGATATCGCCGGCGGTCACCACGCCCGGGCCCTTGGCGGCAATGCTCAACTCAGCCTCATCCCGTCCGTTAATGCGAACACCGAGCTGCTTGAGGTTGAGCAGGATTTCGATCACATCTTCCTGCACGCCTTCCATTGAGGTGTACTCGTGAAGCACGCCCTCAATCTTGGCCTCAACCACCGCGCAACCGGGGATAGAGGAGAGCAGCACCCGGCGCAGCGCATTGCCCAGGGTATGGCCAAATCCGCGCTCCAGCGGCTCCAGCACCACGCGTGCCCGGGTCGGGCTGAGCTGCTGTACGTCCACCAGACGCGGTTTCATGAATTCCTTGACGGAAAGCTGCATGGGTTAACCACCTATTTACTTGGAATACAACTCGACAACCAGATTTTCGTTGATGTCGGGCGGCAGGTCGGCCCGTTCGGGCACGGCCTTGTATACGCCTTCCATCTTCTTGTCGTCCACTTCCACCCACTCGGGCAGCCCCAGCTGCTGGGCAGTATCGAATGCAGCCTGCACCCGTGCCTGCTTGCGGCCCTTGTCGGTCAGCCCGATAACATCTCCGGGCTGAACCTGGTAGGAGGCAATATTGACCTTGTCACCATTCACCGTGACGGACTTGTGACTGACCAGCTGCCGTGCTTCGGCACGCGTGGCGGCGAAACCCATGCGATAGACGACGTTATCCAGCCGCCCTTCAAGCAGTTGCAGCAACACCTCACCAGTCGCACCGCGCCGCGAGGCCGCCTTCTTGTAGTAGTTACGAAACTGACGCTCGAGCACACCGTAAATCCGGCGCAGCTTCTGCTTTTCACGCAACTGCACACCATAGTCGGACAGTCGGGTGCGGCGCTGGCCGTGCTGGCCCGGCGGCGAATCAATCTTGCACTTGCCCTCAAGCGACGTCCCGCGTGCCTTGAGCATCAGGTCCGTGCCCTCGCGGCGGGAAAGCTTGCACTTGGGTCCGATGTATCTGGCCATTCAAACTACCTCAGAAATTATTCGCAGACGTCAAACACGCCGTTTCTTGGGTGGCCGGCAC
Organism: Thiotrichales bacterium; assembly: GCA_003567955.1. GTDB lineage: Bacteria > Pseudomonadota > Gammaproteobacteria > UBA5335 > SLRW01 > SLRW01. Next base: position 9,427 of record PWYF01000192.1, on the reverse strand, counting down.
CCGTTATGCGGGATCGGCGTCACATCAGTAATGCTCAGAATCCGGAAACCCGTATTGTTGAGCGAGCGCACTGCGGATTCACGTCCTGGGCCCGGGCCACGCACCTGCACGTCCAGGTTTTTCACGCCGTGTTCCTGCGCGGCCGTACCGGCGCGCTCGGCAGCCACCTGGGCTGCGAAGGGGGTACTTTTGCGCGAACCACGAAAGCCCGAACCACCTGACGTCGCCCAGCAAATGGCATTGCCCTGGCGATCAGTGATGGTCACGATGGTATTGTTGAAGGTGGCATAGATATGCGCCACACCATCGGTAATGTTTTTTCTGACGCGCTTGCGCGTCGTCGATTTAGCCTTGGCCATGTGCTGAAATTCCTGCCTGTTCGGGCTTCAAGCCCCTTTCAGTCCTGCCGGGCACCTGGCCCGGACAACCTGCTTCACCGTTACCTCGTCAGCCTAGCGGCGAATCGGACGCCGCGGCCCCTTGCGGGTACGGGCATTGGTGCGGGTACGTTGCCCGCGCACCGGCAAACCCCGACGATGCCGCAGGCCACGATAGCAGCCCAGATCCATCAACCGCTTGATATTCATTGACACGTCACGGCGCAGATCACCCTCAACCTCAAACTGACCCACCGCCGCACGCAGTTTCTCAAGTTCGGGTTCGCTCAGGTCCTTTACCGGGGCGGTCGGATCGATACCGGTCGCCTCGCAGATGGTCCTGGCACGTGTACGCCCAATGCCATAAATAGCGGTCAGGGCGATTACCGTGTGCTTGTGCGTCGGAATGTTGACTCCGGCGATACGGGCCATGCGCTGTTACTCCTGGTCACTCCGGAACCCCCGGCAAAATGGCCGGGGAAAACCGCGAACTATAGCGAATTACGCCATTACTGGCAACGTGTAATGCCTCAACCCTGGCGTTGCTTGTGCCGGGGATCGGAACTGCAGATCACACGAACCACGCCATTGCGCTTGATGACCTTGCAGTTGCGACAGATTTTCTTCACTGATGCGCGTACTTTCATGATCGTTCTCCGAAACTCTCCCGCCTGGTCAGCCTAGCGGGGCTGGCCGGCGCGGCCGTGCGTCTTGAGATTGGCCTTTTTCATCAGACCTTCGTACTGGTGCGACATCAGATGCGCCTGCACCTGAGACATAAAGTCCATCAGCACGATGACAATGATGAGCAGTGATGTGCCGCCGAAATAAAACGGCACGTTCCAGTTCAGAATCAGGAACTCCGGCAACAGACACACGGCAGTGATGTAAATTGCACCGCACAGCGTCAGCCGGGTCAGTACCGTATCAATATAACGGGCAGTCTGCTCGCCGGGCCGGATACCGGGGATAAAGGCCCCGCTGCGCTTGAGATTGTCGGCCGTGTCGCGCGAATTATACACCAAAGCCGTGTAAAAAAAGCAGAAAAACATGATCAGCACCGCATACATGGCGACATACAGCGGCTGACCCGGTGAGACCCACTGCGTGATGTTCTGCAGCCAGCCCACACCGCCGGCACCCCCCGCCATGGCGCCCAGGCTGGTGGGGAACAAAATAATACTGGAAGCAAATATGGGCGGAATCACCCCGGCCATATTCAGCTTCAGCGGCAGGTGACTGCTCTGTGCCGCATACAATCGCCGGCCCTGCTGGCGCTTGGCATAGTGAATCGTAATCCGTCGCTGGCCGCGCTCCACGAATACCACAAAGGTAATCACCGCCAGCGCCAGGAACAGGAAGAACAGCGCCAGCAGGGTATTCATCTCGCCGGTGCGCACCAGCTCCAGCGTGCCACCCAGGGCCGAGGGCAATCCCGCGACAATACCCGCAAAAATAATCAGGGAGATACCGTTACCAATCCCCCGTTCGGTAATCTGCTCACCCAGCCACACCAGAAACATGGTGCCGGTGACCAGGCTCACCGCGGCAACAAAGATGAATGTCGGGCCGGCAATGGCGTTAACCCCCTGGCCCTGCAGCGCAATCGAGGCGCCAATAGCCTGAAAGGTGGCCAGCACCACGGTACCGTAACGGGTATATTGGGTGATCTTGCGCCGACCGGCTTCACCTTCCTTGCGCAGCTGTTCCAGGTACGGCACCGTGGCCGTGAGCAGCTGCATGATAATGGCCGCCGAGATATAGGGCATCACTCCCAGCGCAAACAGACTCAGGCGCTCCAGCGCACCCCCCGAGAACATATTGAACATGTCCAGAATGGTGCCCTGGGTTTGCTCGAACATCTGTGCCAGCGCAGTAGGGTCAATGCCGGGCACCGGGATAAATGTCCCGATTCGGAACACCACCAGTGCACCGAGCACAAACAGCAGCCGCTGGCGAAGCTCGGTGAGCTTGCCCAGATTCGGCGTCACGCTGCCCTGATTCCGTGCCACTTAAGCCTCGACTACCTTGCCACCGGCTGCCTCAATGGCAGCACGGGCGCCACGGGTGACCGCCACGCCCTGCACGGTCAGGGCTGTATCCACCTCGCCGCTCAGGATCACCTTGGCCCGGCGCGCCTGCACAGGCACCACACCGGCGGCCTTGAGGCTGTCCAGCGTGACGGCATCGCCCTCGACCTGTTTGAGCTCGGACAGGCGCACTTCGGCCTGGTAACGCGCACCGCGCGAGCGGAACCCGCGCTTGGGCACCCGCCGCTGCAGCGGCATCTGACCGCCTTCAAAACCCACCTTGGTGAAGCCGCCGGAACGGGCCTTCTGACCCTTGTGGCCACGGCCGGCTGTCTTGCCCAGCCCCGAACCGATACCCCGGCCCACGCGCTTGGCTTCATGCCGGGAACCCGGCGCCGGTTTCAGTGTGTTGAGTCGCATATCAGGCTTCCTCAATCTTGAGCATGTAGGCGACCTTGCGGATCATGCCCTCGTTTTCGGGGGTTGCCGACACCACCACGCTGTGATGTGTGCGACGCAGACCCAGCCCCCGCAGACAGGCCTGATGCCGCGCCAGCCGGCCCGAGGCACTGCGTACCTGGGTAATTTTCAGCTGCTTGCTCTGTTTCGCCGCCATTGCTGTGTTCCTATCCCGTAATCTCGGCCACGGACTTGCCCCGCTTGGCGGCAACAAGTTCGGGCGCCTGCTGGGCCTTGAGACCATTGATGGTCGCGCGTACGACATTAATGGGGTTGCGTGAACCCACACTCTTGGCCAGCACATTGTGGACACCGGCCACTTCCAGCACCGCGCGCATGGCGCCGCCGGCAATCACGCCGGTACCCTCGGAGGCCGGCTTCATGAACACCTTGGTGGCGTCATGACGCGCCGTGACCTGGTGCTGAAGCGTGCCCTCGGTAACATGCACACGCTCCATGTTCTTGCGGGCTTTTTCCATTGCTTTCTGGATGGCCAGCGGCACTTCCCGCGCCTTGCCGTAACCGAACCCGACCCGGCCTTCGCCATCACCTACAACGGTCAGTGCGGTGAAGCCGAACTGGCGGCCACCCTTGACCACTTTCGCCACACGGTTGATGGAGACCAGCTTCTCAAGCAGTCCATCGGTCGTGTTCTGGTTACCCTGCTGCTGTGCCATAACTATCAACCCCTAGAATTCAAGCCCGTTTTCACGCGCGGCCTCGGCCAGCGCCTTGACCCGCCCGTGATAACGAAAACCGGAACGATCAAATGCAATACGGCTGATGCCGGCCTTTTTGGCCCGCTCGGCAATCGCCTTGCCTACCGCCGCGGCCGTATCAACGTTGCCGGTATAGCCCTTGCCGCCACGCAGGGATTGCTCCACCGATGAGGCCGCCGCCAGCACGCTGGCACCATCCGGCGTGGTCACCTGGGCATAGATGTGACGGGGTGTGCGATGCACACACAGCCGCACCGCGCCCAGTTCGCGAATCTTCGCTCTTGCGCGGCGCGCACGCCGCATACGCTGCTGTTTCTTGTCCATCAATGCCACCTACTTCTTCTTGGCTTCCTTCATGATCACGCGTTCGTCGGCATAACGCACGCCCTTGCCCTTGTAGGGCTCCGGCGGCCTGAACGCGCGAATCTCCGCGGCGACCTGACCCACCTTCTGGCGGTCGGCGCCACGCACGACGATTTCGGTCTGGCTGGGGGTTTCCACCTGCACCCCCTCGGGGACCTGGTAATCCACGGGATGGGAAAAACCGAGCCCCAGGTTCAATTTCTGGCCCTGGGCCTGGGCCCGATAGCCCACGCCGACCAGTTGCAGCTTGCGCTCAAAACCGGTCGACACGCCGAAAACCATATTGCCCACCAGCGCTCGCATGGTGCCGGCCAGTGCCACAGCCTTGCGATCCGGCTGACGGGCCGCGAACTTCAGTACATCTTCCTCACGCTGCACATCCACCAGCTCATGCAGATCCAGCTCAAGTGCGCCTTTCTGGCCCTTGACGGCGACCCGACGCCCCTCAATGCTGACTTCCACGCCACTGGGAATGGCAACAGGATCTTTGGCAACTCTGGACATGACTGCAAACCTCAGTAGACGTAGGCCAGGATCTCGCCACCCTGGCCAGAGCTGCGGGCCGCGCGATCGGTCATCACCCCGGAAGAGGTGGATACAATCGCGATACCGAGCCCGCCCAGAACACTCGGCAGCTCGTCCTTGCCCTTGTAAATCCGCAGGCCCGGGCGGCTGACGCGCTGGACCTTGTCGATGACCGGACGGCCATCGAAATATTTCAGCTGCACCCGCAACACCGGCTTGCCGTTATTGTCCTCGCGCACGAAGTCTTCAATATAGCCTTCGTCACGAAGCACGGCGGCAATCGCCTGCTTGACCTTCGACGAAGGCATGGCGACTTCCACCTTGCCGGCTTTTTGACCATTGCGAATGCGCGTCAGCATATCCGCGATCGGATCTGTCATGCTCATTGCTTCAAACCCTTGAAGATACGAATGTTATCCAGCACCACGCTCACCAGCTGGATTTGACCAGGCCCGGGATATCCCCGCGCATGGCCGCCTCGCGGAGCTTGTTGCGCCCCAGACCAAATTTCCGGTAGAAGCCGTGCGGGCGCCCTGTGATTTCACAACGATTGCGCCGACGCACCGGGCTGGCATTGCGCGGCATCTTGTTAAGCCGCTCAATGGCCGCCATGCGCGCCTCATCATCCACCGACGGATCGGAAACGATGCGCTTGAGCTCGACACGCCTGGCGGCGTATTTGGCAGCCAGTTTGGCCCGCTTCTTTTCGCGCTCGATCATGCTTTTCTTGGCCATGATGCTTTACCTCAATTCCTGAAGGGAAATTCGAACGCCTGCAACAGCGCCCGGCCTTCCTCGTCACTGCGCGCCGTGGTGGTAATGGTGATATCCATCCCCCGCAGCGTATCAATCTTGTCGTAATCTACTTCCGGGAAAATGATCTGTTCCCGCACGCCCATGCTGAAGTTGCCACGGCCGTCAAATGACTTGCCGCTGACGCCGCGGAAGTCACGCACGCGTGGCAACGCCACACTGATCAGCCGGTCGAGAAACTCGTACATGCGTTCACGACGCAGGGTCACACGACAGCCGATAGGCCAGTCGTCCCGGATCTTGAAGCCGGCGATCGATTTGCGCGCCCGGGTGACCACCGGCTTTTGCCCGCTGATCAGCGCCATGTCACTCATGGCGTGCTCGATGATCTTTTTGTCGCCCACGGCTTCACCCAGCCCCATGTTCAGGGAAATCTTGGTGATCCGCGGCACCTGCATGACGCTCTTGTAGCCAAACTGCTCCTTGAGCTGGCCCACAATCACATCTTTGTACTGCTGCTGAAGCCTTGCCATGTCCCGTTCCTGTCCTGTCAGACGTCAACGACTTCGTTGTCGGACTTGAAGTAACGCACCTTGCGGCCGTCTTCCAGATAACGAATCCCGACTCGATCACCCGCTTTCTTGCGCGGGTTATACAACATCACGTTGGAAGGCTGTATAGCCGCCTCACGCTCGATGATGCCGCCGCCCTGGCCCTGCTGCGGGTTGGGCCGGGTGTGGCGCTTGACCATGTTGACGTTTTCCACCACCAGGCGGCCGTCACTGCGTACACGCAGCACACGCCCGCGCTGACCCTTGTCGCGGCCGGCGATCACAATCACTTCATCGCCTTTTTTAATCCTGTTCATTGCCTGCTCCGTCTCGCCTGTCTCGCGCCGTTTACAGTACTTCGGGCGCGAGCGAGATAATCTTCATAAAACGCTCGGTCCGCAGCTCGCGGGTCACCGGCCCAAAGATACGAGTCCCCACCGGCTGCAACTGGTTATTCAGCAGCACCGCAGCATTACCGTCGAAGCGGATGAGTGAACCGTCCGGACGCCGCACGCCCTTGCGGGTTCGCACCACCACTGCGTTATAGACCTCACCCTTTTTCACTTTGCCGCGCGGAATCGCATCCTTGACGCTGACCTTGATGATGTCACCAATGCCGGCATAACGGCGGCGTGAACCGCCCAGCACCTTGATGCACATCACCCGGCGCGCACCGCTGTTATCGGCTGCCGTAAGTTCGCTCTGCATCTGAATCATTATTGTCTACCCGTATCCTTAATCCAGCCCTTGCGCCCGGCGCACGCTCCTGGCGGAGCGCCAGCACACAAATTGCGAACCGCGTTCAAACTTGCGGCGCCGTTTCCAGCACCTCAACCAGCCGCCACGACTTGCTGCGTGACAATGGCCGGCATTCCGCGATGCGTACCGTATCGCCGATGTTGCAGCGATTGTCCTCGTCATGCACATGCAAGCGGGTGGACCGGCGCATGTACTTGCCGTACAGCGGATGCTTGACCCGCCGTTCGACCACCACCGTGGCGGTCTTGTCCATCCGGTTACTGCTTACCCGGCCAACCAGGGTCCGGACTTTAGTCGACTGCTCGCTCATTTGTCTTCACCTGCCCGGAGCTTCTCGTTGAGAATGGTCTTGACCCGTGCCACATTGCGACGTACGTCACCGAACTGGTGCGGACGCGACATCTGGCCGGTGGCCTGCTGCATGCGCAGGCTGAACTGCTCACGACGCAGCTTGAGCAGCTCCTCGCGCAGGTCCTTGACCGATTTCTTGCGCAGTTCGTTCCCCGTCATCACATTACCGTCCGATTTACAAAGGTGGTCCGCACCGGCAACTTGGCCGAGGCCAGCCGGAAGGCCTCACGCGCGACATCCTCGCTGACACCTTCCATTTCGTAGAGCACACGGCCCGGTTGTACCTTGGCCACCCAGTACTCAACATTGCCCTTGCCCTTGCCCATACGTACTTCAATAGGCTTCTTGGTGATCGGCACGTCCGGGAACACCCGAATCCAGATCTTGCCGCCACGCTTGACGTGACGGGTAATGGCGCGACGCGCGGCCTCGATCTGGCGTGCGGTAATCCGCCCGCGATCCACCGTTTTCAAACCGTATTCGCCGAAGGAAACGCGGGTGCCGGCCTGGGCCATGCCCCGGTTACGCCCCTTCTGCTGCTTGCGATATTTTGTCCGTTTCGGCTGCAACATGACTTGCGTCCTCAGCTTTTGCTCTTGTCAGCGGCCGGCTCGGGGTTGAGCGGATCAGCATGAATGATCTCGCCCTTGAACACCCAGACCTTCACGCCAATGATGCCGTAGGTGGTATGCGCCTCGGCGGTGCCGTAATCAATATCGGCGCGCAGGGTATGCAATGGCACCCGCCCCTCGCGATACCATTCGCTGCGGGCAATCTCGGCCCCGTTCAACCGGCCCCCCACCTGAATCTTGATGCCCTGCGCACCCAGCCGCATGGCATTGCCCACCGCGCGTTTCATGGCGCGCCGGAACATAATGCGTTTTTCAAGCTGCTGGGCCACGCTTTCGGCCACCAGGGTGGCGTCGAGTTCGGGCTTGCGTATCTCTTCCACGTTGACGTGGGTCGGCACGCCCATGCGCTCCTGCAACACCTTCTTGAGCTGCTCGATATCCTCGCCTTTCTTGCCAATCACGATCCCCGGCCGCGCCGTATGGATGGTGATATTGGCCTGCCGGGCCGGGCGGTCAATCTGGATCTTGCTCACTGAAGCATGCGCCAGGCGTTTTTTCAGGAATGCCCGCACCTCCAGATCATCATTGAGGTAGCGCGCAAAATCCCGACCACTGGAATACCACTTGGAATTCCAGTCCTTGACGATGCCCAGCCGGATGCCGGTTGGATTGACTTTCTGACCCATGCTCGCTCTCTCTGTGCCTTATTCGTCCGCCACCATCACGGTGATATGACTGGTGCGCTTGAGAATCCGGTTACCCCGGCCCTTGGCGCGTGCCTGGAAACGCTTCAACGTCGGACCTTCATCAATGAAAATCCGGTGGACCTTGAGTTCATCAATATCGGCGCCTTCGTTGTGCTCGGCATTGGCGATCGCCGACTCAAGCACCTTGCGGATCACCCCGGAAGCACGCCGCTGGTTAAACTCCAGGGTCTGCAGCGCCCGATCAACAGGCAGCCCGCGCACCTGGTCGGCCACCAACCGGCACTTCTGCGGCGATATCCGCGCGAATTTAAGCTTCGCTGCGACTTGCATGATCCGGGCTCCTGTTATCTCGACTTCTTGTCGGCCATATGGCCCTTGTAGGTACGGGTCGCAGCAAACTCACCCAGCTTGTGACCCACCATGTTCTCTGAAACCAGCACCGGCACGTGTTGCCGCCCGTTATGCACGGCGATGGTCAACCCGACCATGTCGGGGCTGATCATCGAACGGCGCGACCAGGTCTTGATCGGCCGCTTGACGCGGTTTTCCTGGGCGTCCTGCACCTTTTTCATCAGGTACCCGTCAATAAACGGCCCTTTTTTGACTGAACGCGGCATGCTGTCGTCCTCTAGCCTTGATTACTTGCGACTGCGCCGGCGACGCAGAATCATTCCGTCAGTACGCTTGTTGGCGCGCGTCTTGTAACCCTTGGTGGGCACGCCCCACGGGGTCACGGGGTGACGGCCACCGGAGGTCCGCCCCTCACCACCGCCGTGCGGGTGATCCACCGGGTTCATGGCCACACCCCGTACGGTCGGGCGAACGCCCCGCCAGCGCTTGGCGCCGGCCTTGCCCAGCGACCGCAGATTGTGCTCGCCGTTACCGACTTCGCCGACCGTGGCGCGACAATCAAGATGGATGCGGCGCATCTCACCCGAGCGCAGCCGGACCGTCGCATACAAGCCTTCACGGGCGGCGATCTGCGCCCAGGCACCGGCACTTCGCGCCATCTGGGCACCCTTGCCGGGCTTGAGCTCCAGCGCGTGTACCACGGTGCCCACGGGGATATCACGCAGGGGCAACGAATTGCCGGGTTTAATCGGGGCATCACTGCCGGAACGAACCTCGTCACCCTGGCTTACATGCCGGGGGGCGAGAATATACCTGCGTTCGCCGTCCGCGTACAGCACCAATGCCAGATGCGCACTGCGATTGGGGTCATATTCCAGGCGCTCGACCCGGGCTGGCACGCCATCCTTGT
>PWYF01000094.1 GCA_003567955.1 Thiotrichales bacterium | reverse complement strand
TTATGCGGCCTGGCACAGTGACATGGTGGCGGCCAAGGATGCCGGGCATCATACGGACTGGCCGCAGCAGGTGGCACCCCTGTCGAGTTACCCGCCGGCGGTGTTCGAGGTGACGGACCCGATGGGGGGGTGTGAACATTCTGTTGGTATTTCCGGGGATGGTTTTGTTTACGCCAACTGGGAGTTGCTGTCTCCGGTTGCCAGAAATCTTCCACAAGCTTTCGTGCGTTATGCCAGGTCCGCCTGATGCCTGATTGGCCGGGTGATTCCCGGGACTTTTCCCCCGGGGATGGCCGGTCCCCCTGGTGAGGATGGCAGCTCCCGGGGCTCTGATTCGGTGGCATGTCCGGCCTTTGTGAATACCGTATGCTATCCACAGGATTGATGTTACCTTGTCAGATGAATCCGCGAGTGGCGGATGATGCTTTAGGCTCGGTCGGGACTTCAGGCAAATGGCTGCAAGGACTAAACACACGGCACGTCAACGATACGCATTGTCTCCTCTCGCCCGGGTTGTGGTGACTTCGTCCGCGGGACTGGAGCTGCCGGATGATGATGCCCTGGAAGCTGTGTCATTGTCATGGCCCGGTGTATGTCTGCTCCATGAACTGGCCCGGGAACATTCGGGCCTTTCCAGTCAGGCGTACGAGCGTGTGGTTACTGCATTTGGTGATACCCCTGTAGAAGACTCTCTGGGTCTGCTGTTGGAGGCACTGGAGGCAAGGGGGTGGCTTGTCCGGGTGTCTGACAGGCCGGCGGGGAGCCTTGCCCACGCGGAGCAAGGAGAGATGCCCTCCAGCTCGCTGGTGGCGGCCTATGATGAAAACGAATCGCTGTCCGCCGAGTTACCTCTGGTTCTCCCTGTTTCTTCCCGGGGCTATGAGATTCTTGATCATGAGGCCCGGTTGCGTTGCTGCCTGGCGCCGGACGAGCTTGTGACTCTGGCCGGCTTCTGCAAGCCCCGTCGTTGTGGTGATGTTCTGGATGCCCTCCTTGATCAGTACGGGATGAATACCATGGATGAATCCCGTTTCAGGAAGATTGTTTCCCGGTTACGCGCTGCCGGGCTGCTTTATCCCGGTGACCAGGCGAGTTCCGCGCGGGAAATGAAAGAAAAAAAATGGAATATGCTGAGTAAACGCATGGTTGCGCTTACCGAAACCGGCGATGCCTATGTCGCGGATTGCCTGAATGCTGAACGTGACCGTGCTGAGCGTGACGGAAACAGACGCATCCGGGTGGTGCCGGTGATGCGCCAAAGGGCACTTGCGCCATTGGCGCTGGGGATGTTGATGGCTTCGGCCCGTGCCTATGAAGGCGGACGGCTACAAAAACACTACCATTTTCTGCCCGACTGGGAACCGCGGGTCATGCGACTGGATCATTATGCCCGTGAGGGGGGCGTATTCCTGTTTTCCAATTATATCTGGTCCCATCAGGAAAACCTGAAGCTTTCAGCTCAGGTCAAGCAAGCCAGGGCCGGTAATTTAACGATCCACGGGGGGCCGGATTCACCCAAGTATCCGGTTGATACGGAAGCCTATTTCCGGGAGCATCCGCATATCGACGTGGTCGTCCACGGTGAAGCTGAAGTGACCCTGTGTCACTTGCTGGAAGTGTTGGTGGATGGCTTTGGTGACGGTCCGGTGGACCTTTCACCGCTCAAGCATGTGCCCGGCCTTTCTTTCCGTAATGGCGACCAGATTGTGAGGACTGCACCGAGGGAACAGGTGATGGATCTTGATGCGTTGCCCTCACCGTATCTTGATGGCACTTTCGAGCTCTACGAGATGGCCCCGCCGGCGAGCGCGACACTGGAAACCAACCGTGGTTGCCCATACGGGTGTACTTTCTGCGACTGGGGATCGGCAACAGCCTCGAAAGTGCGGAGGTTTTCCCTTGACAGGGTGTACGCTGAACTTGAATGGTGTGCCCGCAACAAGGTGACCAGTATCTTTCTCGCAGATGCGAATTTCGGGATGTTTGAGCGTGATGTAGAAATTGCGGAAAAGGTTGCCGAGCTCAAGACCCGTTATGGCTACCCCAAGGTGTTTACCACCAATTATGCCAAGAACAAGGTCAAGTATCTGCGCAGGATAGTCGGTTCACTGATAGATGCTGGCATTCTTACCGAAGGCCTGTTGTCGTTGCAGTCAATGGATCCCCATACCCTGTCAGCGATTGACCGTTCGAATATCAAAACCGAAAAATACGATGAACTGGCGCGGGAATTTCGCAATGCAGGGTTGCCGTTGTTCGTGGACATCATGATGGGCCTGCCCGGTTCTACCCGGGTCTCGTTTGCAAATGATCTCCAGCAGTGTATTGACCGTGAAGTTGCCGCCAAGGTGCTTCAGACCGAATTGCTGGTGAATAGCCCGATGAATGAGCCGGCCTATCGTGAGAAGCACCAGATCAAGGCGGTTACTGCTGAAAAGGGATGGTTGAATTCCCGCGTGGCCGAGGAAACAGGCCTGGGCCGGAATGTGGTGGTCGAGTCTGCCACGTTCAGCCGCAAGGATTATGACGAAATGCTTGATTTACGCCAGGCTTTCCGACTTTTCGAGAATTTCGGGATATTGCGCCAGGTCGGGCGATTTATGCGTCAGGCTGCGAGAGAACGCGAAATCGATCTGATTGAGAATATGCGTCGTACGGTCCGGGCTTCTCCCGGGGAATGGCCTCATTTGACCTTTGTGTTTCGGTCAATGTCCTGGATTATGGCGCCACCGGTAAGCTGGCGATTGTTCATTGAGGAGGTGCGCCGATTTGTCCTGAGACATTATGATATTGCCGATGATAGCGCGTTGCGCACAGTGCTGGAGGTGCAGCACGCACTGTTGCCGGCACGGGACAGGGTTTTCCCCCAGAGGCTGTCGCTTTCGCATGATTATGCTGCCTGGCATCGCGACATGATTGAAGCCAAAGACCATGGTGCGCGAGAAACATGGCACAAGGAAATAGCGTTATTGGCAAGTTATCCGGCGGCGGATTTCGAGGTATCTGATCCCGCGAGGGTGTGTACAACAGCGCTCGGGTTTACCAATGATGATGCCCCGTATAATGATTGGGAGCTGATGTCACCGGTAGCCCGTTATACTTCCAGGCGCCATCTGGAATTTGCTGAGTCCGCCTGATATGAAAGAAACGCTGTAGCGTTTCCTTAACTGCTGTTAAGGACAGTTGACGGGGCAGTCCTGTGCACCGCGCCCGAAGCCTTCATCGCTTGTTTTTTTGTTTGTCACTGTTTCATGATGAGCTTGCTGCGTACGGGCATGCCGGTGCGTTGCTCAAGGGCGTCAGGGCCATAGGGAGGTGATGGGGGTTATGGAAGCTGGAAGCGCCGGGAGCTGGACAGATCTCCCGAAATCGCGCCGCCGCCGGGGCTTCAGTATTGATCCGGCGCGCGTTGCCAGGTGGCTTGATACGATTTCACTGCCATTCGTGATCTTCTTTGTTCTCAGTGATCGCGCCATCCATCCCGCCTATGGCATGAGCTGGTATCGCAAGTTCAGGCTGGGGTGGCGTTTGTTTCGTATCAACCGTGCCATGCGCGCCGGCACAAGCTGGCGCGCCGTGCTGGTCATGGCCTCCAAACTGCTGCAGTTCCCGCCCGGGCAGAGAGGGGTGGTTGTAGAGTGTGGATGTTGGCGGGGCGGGGCAACGGCGATGCTGTCGGTGGTTTGTGATATCGCTGATCGGCAACTGATTGTGTATGACTCCTTTGAGGGCTTGCCGGAGGCATGCCCCGGCGACGAGATGGCTGTCCCCTCGGCCACGGGGTTGTTCAGGGCGTCTCTGCTGGAAGTGAGGGCCAATGTCCGAAAATACGGCGAGGTTAATCGCTGTACTTTCGTAAAGGGCTGGTTTGAGGACACGCTGCCCGGACACGAGGGAGAGATTCTTCTCGCCTACCTGGATGTGGACTACCAGAAGAGTCTGCACGATTGCGTCACCAATCTGTGGCCATGGCTGGTGGATACAGGCTATGTGTTTCTGGATGAGTATCTTGTATTAAGCTACTGCGGCCTGTTCTGGTCCGAGCGCTGGTGGCAGACTCATTTTGACCGTCAGCCGCCGGGCCTGATCGGTGCCGGCACGGGTGTCGGTGTGGGCCAGTTCTGGGTCGGGCCATACCAGCGCCACGGCAGAATCGGGAGTTCCGCACAGCGACCCTGGCAACGCGCACACAGCACGGGCTATACCCGCAAGGATTTTTCCGGCTACTGGGGATTTTATCCCGACACCGGCACCGAGTCCGGGCAAGTATCGGGCCAGAAGTGAAGTCGACCGCTGTCTCGCCGGGCCTGTCCGGTGGCCGGACAGTGAGCAGGCTGCTAGCATGCCGATCTGGAATAAAGCGAGTTTCCCTGATGCATAAAACCCCGACCCCGGGGCAGTGATGGATATCTGAATGAACAAGAGGCAAGGCATTATCCTGGCCGGTGGTAGCGGAACACGGCTGCATCCGGTGACCCGGGCAGTCAGCAAGCAACTGCTGCCGGTGTATGACAAGCCCATGATCTACTATCCACTGTGCACCCTGATGGATGCAGGGATACGCGATATTCTGGTGATATCCACGCCCGATGATTTACCGCGTTATCAGCATTTGCTGGGCGATGGCAGCCAGTGGGGGCTGGCCTTGTCCTATGCCGAGCAACCGAGTCCCGACGGGCTGGCGCAGGCATTTATCATTGGCGAGAAACATATCGGGGCGGACCCGGTCGCCCTGATTCTGGGGGATAATATTTTTTACGGCCATGGTATTTCCGAGCAGTTGCGCACCGCCAACCGGCAACCGCAAGGCGCCACGGTTTTCGCCTATTACGTCAGTGATCCCGAACGTTACGGGGTGGTGAGTTTCAATGCCGAGGGCCAGGCGCTGGATATCGAGGAAAAACCGGCCGAGCCCAAATCCCACTATGCCGTCACCGGTCTTTACTTCTATGACAATGACGTGATTTCCATCGCCCGGGATATCAAACCTTCCGCGCGCGGGGAGCTTGAAATCACGGATGTGAATCGGCGTTATCTGGCCGAACAACGCTTGCAGGTGGAAATTCTCGATCGCGGCACGGCGTGGCTGGATACCGGCACGCACCAGTCGCTGCTCGAGGCCTCGACCTTTGTCGAGACCATCGAGAATCGCCAGGGGCTCAAGATTGCCTGCCCGGAGGAAATCGCCTGGCGCGAGGGCTTTATTACGGCCGAGCAGGTCGAGGCGCTGGCCGCGCCGCTGGCCAAGACCGGCTATGGCCAGTATCTGCAGCGTATTGTGAGGGAGCAGGTCGTCGATGGAATTCATTGATACCGATCTGCCGGGTGTCAAGCGGGTGGTGCCGAAGCGTTTTGGCGACCATCGCGGCTTTTTCATGGAAACCTGGCAGGAGCATCGTTTCCATGTGGGCGGCATTGGCTGGCATTTTGTGCAGGACAATCACAGCCTCTCAAGCCAGTATGTGCTGCGCGGTATTCACTATCAGATCTTCCAGCCCCAGGGGAAACTGGTCCGCGTGGTGCGCGGTGAGGTCTTTGATGTAGCGGTGGACCTGCGACGCAGCTCCTCCGACTTTGGTCGCTGGACCGGTGTCACCCTGTAGGCCGACAATCATGAGCAGCTCTGGGTGCCACCGGGCTTCGGTCATGCCTTTGTGGTGATGAGCGAGGAAGCCGAGTTTGTTTACAAGTGCACGGATTATTATGCCCCCGAGCATGAACGCAGCATCCGCTGGGATGCCCCGGATATCGGCATCAAGTGGCCCCTGCCACCGGGCACCGAACCGGTGCTGTCGGAAAAGGACGCCGCCGCGCCGGTGCTGGCGGAGGCGGAGGTGTATCCGTGAAAGTGCTGGTGATCGGCGCGGGAGGGCAACTCGGTCGGGCGTTGGTGGCCACGGCGCCAACAGCTCACACCTGTGTGGCGCTGGGGCGTGAGGCGCTGGACCTTGAGCAGGACAGTGACAGCATTACCGCTATTCTCGACAGCCAGGCGCCGGAAGTGATCATCAACGCGGCGGCGTGGACGGCGGTGGATGCGGCCGAGGATGAGCCGGACCGCGCCATGCAGGTCAACGCCACGGCGCCGGGGGTGCTGGCCCGCTGGTGTGCCGCGCACGGGGCCCGCCTGATTCATGTATCCACCGATTTTGTGTTTGACGGCGAAGCCGGCCGGCCCTATGCCCCGGACAGTCCGGCACGGCCGCTTGGAGCCTATGGCCGCAGCAAGTGGGAAGGCGAATGCCGGGTGCGTGAGGCGCTGGGCGACAAGGCGCTGATTGTACGCACCGCCTGGGTGTACGGGGCGGGTGGCCGCAATTTTGTACGCACCATGCTGCGTCTGATGGGTACCCGGGATGAGGTCAACGTGGTGGCCGACCAGGTCGGGGCGCCGACGCATACCCGTTCGCTGGCGCGCCTGTTGTGGCAGGCAGTGACAAAACCCGAGGCGGGCGGCACCCTGCACTGGACCGATGCCGGTGTGGCCAGCTGGTTTGATCTGGCCGTGGCGGTGTACGAAGAGGGCCGCGCGCTGGGCTTGCTGGACCGGGACGTTGCCATCGGGCCGTTGCGCACGGTGGATTACCCCACCCCGGCTACGCGGCCCGCCTACAGTGTGCTGGATACCACGGCCACACCCCGGGTGCTGGGGCTGGCGCCACGGCACTGGCGGGTGGAGTTACGAGAAATGCTGGCGGAGGAAGGCGCGATGGCGGAGGCAGGGCATGCGTAAGTTGTTGATTACCGGCGGCGCCGGTTTTATCGGCGCCAACTTCGTGCATTACTGGGCCCGGCGGCATCCGGCCGACCGTATGGTGGTGCTGGACGCCCTGACCTATGCCGGCAATCGGGAGTCCATTGCCGATGTGGACTGCGAGGGCGGACTGCGCTTTGTGCACGGGGATATCGCCGATGCGCCGCTGGTGCAGTCGTTGTTTGCCGAAGAGCAGTTCGATACGGTGGTGCATTTTGCCGCCGAGTCGCATGTGGACCGGTCCATTGAGGGGCCGGCGGCTTTTGTGCATACCAATGTGACCGGCACCCTGGTGCTGCTGGAGGCGGCGCGCGAAGCCTGGGGCGATCAGTCGCAGGGGCGCCGTTTTCACCATATCTCCACGGATGAGGTTTATGGCAGCCTGGCGCCTGACGACCCGGCTTTCACCGAGCAAACGCCTTATGATCCAAGTTCGCCCTATTCGGCGAGCAAGGCCGCCTCGGATCATCTGGTACGCGCCTGGCACCGCACCTATGGTTTGCCGGTGAGCATCAGCAATTGCTCCAACAATTACGGCCCCCTGCAGCACCGCGAAAAGCTGATCCCCACCGTGATCCATAACGCCCTGGCCGGCCGGCCCATTCCGGTCTACGGACAGGGTCGCAATATCCGCGACTGGCTTTATGTCGAGGATCACTGCGCCGCGATTGAGCGCATACTCGAAGCGGGTGAAGCAGGGCGGACCTGGAACGTGGGGGGCCGTTGCGAGCTGGATAACCTGGGGCTGGTCCGGCGTCTGTGTGCGTTGCTGGATGAGTTGACCGGAGAAGGCCCGCATGCAGATCTGATTGAGTTTGTGCAGGATCGCCCGGGGCATGATTTCCGCTATGCCATCAATTGTGATCGCATTGGGGATGAGCTTGGCTGGCAACCCGCAACCGCAGTTGAGGATGGCCTGCGAAACACGGTGCAATGGTATCTGGCTCGCTGGCACA
This sequence comes from Thiotrichales bacterium, assembly GCA_003567955.1. Lineage (GTDB taxonomy): Bacteria > Pseudomonadota > Gammaproteobacteria > UBA5335 > SLRW01 > SLRW01. The sequence goes on along the minus strand of PWYF01000094.1, from coordinate 11,024 downwards.
ACGAAGGCGGGCACGATGCGGCCCGGGGGACGGCGCAATAATGCACAAGCCTGATGGCGTGGTGCGTGAAAGTCTCCCGTTCCGGGCAGTGCGGGCCGTGCTTATGCCGGTCTGGATCCTGTTCGCGCATTGGCGCCTGATTCGCCAGTTCGCACGCCGCGAAATCAGCGAGAAATACCGGCAGACTTTTCTGGGGTTGTTCTGGTTTGTGCTCACGCCCCTGCTTTATCTGGCGGCCTTTTCCATGGTCTTCGGTTACATTTTGCCGGGGCGCCGCGAGACCTGGGCCCATTTGCAGGGGGTGAGCGAGTTTGATTTTGTGGTGGCGATATTTTCCGGACTGATCATCTACTGGCTGTTCAGCGAGATGGTGGTGCAGTCGACCAACCTGTTGCCGCGTCATCGTAATCTGGTGACGGAGCTGAAATTTCCTACCGAAATTCTGGTGTGGGCGAATATATTAACCGTACTGTTCAGTTTCTTCGTGCACCTGATATTCTTTGTCGTGCTGTATATTTTTTGGGTCGGGCCCTTGCCCTGGACTATCCTGCTGTTACCACTGGTGCTGTTGCCGTTGCTGGTGCTTTTGATGGGGTTGGGGTGGATCCTGGCGGCATTCAGCGCCCTGGTGCGTGATATCAGTCAGCTGGCGGCGGTGGGAGTGACGGCGTTATTGTTTGTCAGCGGGGTGTTTTTCCCGGCGACCATTGTGCCCGAACATTACCGCGATTTTTTTCTGCTCAACCCGGTGGCCCGCACGATTGATGATGCGCGCGCGCTGCTGTTTGATCAGAGCTTGCCGGCGTGGCATGAAATGGCCATTTATATGCTGGTATCCGGTCTTGTAATGTTGCTGGGTTATCGAGTCTTCAAGCGGCTGCAGCCGCGTTTTGCCGAACATTTGTAGGTGATTTCATGCTGGAAGCATTCAAGCGCAAGAAAGACGATAAACCGGCCATCCGGGTGGATAATGTCTCCAAGACATTCAACGTGCGCACCGTGCGCGAAGCGGGCGGGGGTGGCGCCGTGCTTTCCGGTGGCATGGAAAAACGCCGGGCGCTGCGCAACGTTTCTTTCACCGTAGGCAAAGGGCAAACGGTCGGGATCATTGGCCACAATGGTGCGGGCAAATCCACCCTGCTGAAAGTGATCACCGGCATTCACGAAGCGGATTCTGGCAGCGTGCATATTGATGGCACGGTGACCCCCATCATTGGTCTGGCCGCGGGTTTTTCACCCCAGTTGTCGGGGATTGAGAACATCTACCTCAAGGGCGCCGCCATGGGCATGAGCGAGAAAGAGGTCGATGCCCGGATGGATGAAATCCTGGAATTCTCGGAAGTGGGCCATGCGCTGGGGCGGCCGCTGCGAACCTACTCCAGTGGCATGATGATGCGGCTGGCCTTCTCCATTGCTTTTCTGCGTACGCCCGAGGTACTGATTGTCGATGAAACCCTGATGGTTGGTGATGAGACCTTCCGGCGCAAATCATTGAGCCGGATACAGGAGATCAAGGCATCGGGCGCGACTATTCTGCTGGTTTCACATGGCGGCGCCATGTTGAAAAATTTCTGTGATCGCCTGCTGTTGATGGACAACGGTGAGTTGTTGCTCAATTCTGATCCGGAAGACACCCTGGAGGCCTATTATCGCCTGGTCTATGCCGCGCCCGAGGATCAGCCCGCGATCCGCGAGCAGATCCGCAAACAGGGGCATGGTCAGGTGGCGGTGCCATCCAGGGAAAATGCCGGCCCGGACAGTGCCGGGCAGAGTGGTTCTGCGCCCGAGGGTGAGGTCACTCCGGTACAGCGCATTCAGTCCCGCGGGGGGATGATCCAGGGGCTGCGGCTGGCTGATGCGGAAGACCGCACCGTCAGGCATGTTACTTCAGGAGAGGCCCTGAAGCTGCAGTCTCCGGTGCTGTTTACGGAACCGACCCGGGATGTGTCGTTGCGGGTCAATGTTTCCACCAGCGAGGGGCTTGAGCTGGGGGCGCTGTATCTTGAGCCCCGGGAGCTTGAGGAGAACTTCGTCAAGGCCCGCCAGAAAGTCGATTTCGAGGGTGTGATGCGGTTTGGTCTGGCGCCGGGCACCTATTTCCTGGGGGTCGAGCTGTTCGGTCATGTGGGCAAGGATCATTACTGCCTGCACAGCATGGGTCAGATGAAAGCAGTGCAGGTGACAGGAGGGGAGCAGCCGGACCGGGTAGAAGGGCCGGTGGATTTCGCCGGCAGTTTCCAGGTCAGCTAAAAGGGCATGTTCAGCCCCGAGCCAGGCAATGATTTTGCCCGCGCCACATCACGGGGCCTGTTTGTAACGGGGGCGCCCCGTTCCGGGACCACCTGGGTCGGCCGTATGCTGGCTTTGGGTCAGCACTTTTATTATTTGCACGAGCCTTTTAACAATCGCCTGCGGCGGCAATACCCCGGCATTTATGGCCGCCCTTTTGCCTGTTTCTATCCTTATTTGAGCCCCCCTGATCAGGGCGCGCCCGGGATGCAGGCGTTTATGGACTGGGCCACCGGGGCGCCGGAGCCTGCTGGCTGGGGGGAGGCAGACCAGGGACAGTGGTCTGAGGCACAAAAGGGACACCTGCTTGAACTCAGGCAATCGCGCCGGGAAGGGAGGGTGCCGCTGATCAAGGACCCGGTGGGGGTGCTGGCGCTGGAGTGGGTGATAGCACGCTACCAATTGCCGGTGATGGCAATGGTGCGCCATCCGGCGGAGTTTGTGCGCAGCTTGATGCAGCTGGACTGGCATGTGGGCCCCGGCTTTTTTGTGCGTCAGGAGGCTTTTATGGCAACGCTGCCGGGGGATGTCGCCGCAGAGGTCGTGGCCTTGCATGGTTCAACAGACCGCTTGCGCAAGACAGCCCTGATGTGGAAAGTAATGAATTGTCATATCATGCGAGTGGCATCGGAGTCCGGCGATCAGATGCATTTGCTGCGCCATGAAGACCTTGCCGCTGATCCGCGTGCCGGCTTTGCCGCACTGCTGGCCGCCATGGGGCTGGGTGACGAGCCACATCTGGATGCCATTGAGCAGTGGAGTGGCCCGCATAATCCGGTGCAACCGGAGGCGATTGAAATAATCAAACGTGACAGCCGGGGTAATTTTGATCGCTGGCGGAGCTGGTTCGGGGCGCGGGATATGGCGGTGATTCGGGAGATGACCGAGCCACTGGCCTGTCAGTTGGGGTATACATTTGACAGCCCGGCACTGTCGTGATGTAACCGCAACAGGTGGTGAAGCTTTTCAGGGTTTAATAGCAAATGAGTCAGAAACAAGGCACAGCACGCAACAAAAGTTCCCGACAGGCCAATCGTGTGGCCATCGTGGTGTTGGGGATGCACCGCACGGGCACCAGCGCCATGTCACGTGTGCTGCACCGCTGTGGCGCGGCCCTGCCGGCCGAGGTCATGCCGCCGCAGCCGGATAACCCCACCGGCTTCTGGGAGTCCCCCCGGCTGGCGGATCTTGCCGATGAGATTCTGGCGCAGTCGGGGCTGACCTGGGATTCGGTGGGCCGTATACCCGATGCCTGGTTTGAGTCGGAAACGGCGGCTGAATATGTTCGCCGTTATGCTGAATTGTTTGCCAGTGAGTTCCCGGGCGAAGGTCCTTGGCTGCTCAAGGATCCCCGCCTGTGTCGGTTGGTGCCGTTGTTGCGCCAGGCCCTGGCCAGTATTGACGTAGAACCCCGCTTTGTCATGACTTTGCGCCATCCCCTGGAGGTGGCGCGTTCACTGCAGGCGCGCAACGGCCATGATCTGGAGCGCGGCCAGGCCCTGTGGCTGGAGCATTGTCTGGTGGCGGAGTCCAGAACCCGTGGTTTGCCACGTACGCTGATACGTTATAGCGATATCCTCGGCAACTGGCGCGGCGTGGTGGATCGCATCAATGATTCGCTGGGGCTGGCGCTGGATTATAACGACGGCAAGATCACAGCCGAGCTTGATGCCACCATTGATCCGGATCTGCGCCATCATGATGCCGTACAGGATGAGGAAGATCCCGCCATCATGTCGCCGGTCGTTGACAGTGTCTATCAGGCCCTGTTGAAACTGGATGCAGGCAAGGCCACCGCAACCCGTGTCCTGGATCGGCTGCAGGATCAGCTCGGTGCCTCGGAAAGCCTGTTTGCCACGCTCGCCGACAAGGAGTCCCAGCGGGCGCGTTCGGCCGAGGTCCAGCGTGATTTGCTGCACCGTCAGCATACCGAGGCGGTGGAGGCCCTGCGCAAGCTGGAGATGCGCCTCAGCGCCGAGCGCCGCAAATTCCGGCGTGATCTGGAAGAAAAGGAACAAGCTGCCGCCCGCGCCAACAGCGAACGCGAACAGGCCGTGGGCGAAGCCCGTGTCCAGCGCCAGAGAATCCGCGATGCCGAGGCGGCGCTGGAAGAGCTGCGTCGCCGCCACGACCGGGCACAGGTGCAATTGCGGGATATCGAGTCACGTCTTGGCGCCTCCGAGCTGGCCAGCAAGGAGGCTCGGGCGGAGCTTGAATCGGCGCAGCGCGACAGCGAGGCGCGTGCGCGCGATCTGGCACGTCAGCAACGCCGTGTGGAGACGCTCGAAGCCCGTCTTGAAACGGCAGACCAGGAGCGCAAGCGGGCGCAAGAACAACACCGCAAGCTGCAGGCTGACCTCAAGCAGCTGGAAGGCAGCTACCAGGACAAGACCCGGCAAGTGAGCGAGGCCGAAAAACAGGCGGCTCATCTGCACGGGCAACTTGAAGCCGCCGAGCTGGCCTGCAAGCAGGAGCGCGAGCGGGTGCGCCAGGCGCGGGCCGAGCTGGCCGAGCAACAGGCGCTGGCGCGCACGCGTGCCGGTGAGCAGGGCGAAAAACGCGGGGTGACCCGTTCGCGTGAACTGGCGCGGGCTGAACAGCGCGTGATCCGTCTGGAGTCGCGTCTGGAGGTCGCTGAAAAAGCCGGCAAGCAGGAAGCCCGGAAATTACGCAAGGCACAGGCTGAAGTCGCCTCGCTTGAACGTGACAAGCGCGAGCTGGGCAAGAAGCTGGCTCGAGCCGAACGCAGCCTGTCACGGCTGGAAGCGCGGCTGGAGGCCGAGAAGACCTCCAAAAAACAGGAACGCGACCGGGTTCGCGAGTTACGCAGTGAACTGAATGATTATCGCAAGGCGGCGCGCGAACAGGCCCGCGACCTGGCGCGCAGTGAACGCCACGTTGCCAAACTCGAAGCCGGGCTGGCCACAGCAACGCGGCGGCAACAGGAAAATGCTGCGCAATTGCGGGCTGAAACGGCCCGTAGTGCCCGGCTGCAAAAGCGCATTGATGCGATGCAGAATGACCGCAGCAGTCATGATGCCCTGATCAGTGAAGTTGCCGAGTTGCGCAGCGACCTGGAGACTCGCTATGAGCGTGAAAATCGCGAGCGTGCCCGCAATGCCCTGCTCGCCGAAAGGATTGAAGAGCTTTCCGAGGTGTCGAATCACCGCGAACGGCTGTTGCGGGAAGAGTACGACAAGCTCGCCGATGCCTATGAGCGCAATCGCAACTGGTATGAAGAACAGCTTGAGCAGGCGGAGCTTGCCGCCGGCAATGAGCGTGAGGCCTATGAAGACAAAATACGGCGTCTGGAACATGAAGCGGCTCGCTATCAGGGCGAGGCCGTCACGCTGCAATCGCGACTGCGTGAGCGTGAACGCATGCTGGCGGAGGCCTATGCCTCGCATTCATGGCGTCTGACCTGGCCCTTGCGGGCAGCGGGCACCCTTTTCCGCGGTACGGGGACGCTGCTTGCCCGGTTGCGCACCCGACTGCACTGGCTGGTGCTACGTTATGTGCCCCTGCCGTCCGGTCTGCGCACGCGTCTCAAACGCAGCTATCAACGCCGCCCGGATGTGACCGCTGAACATCGGCAACATGCCGCCGAGTTGTTGCCGCTGGAAATTACCGGGTCGCCGGATATGAAGCAGGCCTTGCGGGCCTGGTATGACAAGCAACTGGCAGGCTTCCTGGGCAGTGGTGAAAAAATGGTGTTCACCCCGCCGTTGCCCCGGCCCCGTATCAGCATCGTGCTGGTGCTGTACAACCAGGCGCCGCTGACCTTTGCCTGCCTGAAGTCATTGCAGAATTCGGCTTTTCAGGATTTTGAGCTGATCATTGTCGATAACAAGTCGCGCGATGACACTGAAAAGCTGCTCGATCGCTTGCGTAACTGTCGCATTATCCGCAACCAGGAAAATGTGCATTTTCTGCGCGGGGTCAATCAGGCGGCGGAATACGCACGCGGGAAATATCTGCTGTTGTTGAACAATGACGCCCAGCTGCATCCCGACACCCTCGATAAGGCGCTGGCGGTGTTTGAGCAGGAGGGCAAGGTGGGCGCCGTGGGCGGGCGTATTATCCGTCCCGATGGCACCCTGCAGGAAGCCGGCAGCATCGTCTGGAGTGATGGCAGCTGTCTGGGCTATGGTCGTGACGAGGATCCCGACTCGCCGGAGTTCATGTTCCGGCGCGATGTGGATTATTGCTCGGGCGCTTTTTTGTTGACCCCGCGTAGTCTGTTTGAAGAGGTGGGGCGTTTTGATGAACAGTTTGCGCCCGCCTATTACGAAGAGTCGGATTACTGTACTCAGCTCTGGGAGATGGGCTACCGGGTCATCTATGAGCCTTCAGTGCGAATCCTGCATTACGAGTTTGCCAGTTCCAGCCACGAAGCCGCCGCCTCACTGTCCGAGCGCAACCAGGCGCGCTTTTTCGCCAAGCACCGGGACAAGCTCGCGCAGCATCTGGACCCGGTGCCGGAGAATATTCTCATCGCCCGCAGCGCCCGCCGCGAGGCCACCCGGGTCTTGCTGATTGATGATCGCTTCCCGCATTGCAATCTGGGTTCCGGTTTCCCGCGCGCCAACCGTCTTTTGCACCACATGGTGGAGGCTGGCCTGGAAGTGACGCTGTTTGCCACCGACCAGGCCATGGTCGACCGTTGGGATGAGGTCTATACGGATATTCCCGATCGGGTGGAATGTCTGCGTGGCAACCGCGAACAGGATCTGGCCAATCTGCTGGGCGGGCGCCAGCATCATTACGATGTGCTGTTTGTCAGTCGGCCGCATAACATGGAAGCGGTCAACCGGGTGATGGAGATTAACCCGCTGATACTGGATGGAAAACACGTGGTCTATGATGCCGAGGCCTTGTTTACCTTGCGTGATGTGGCCCGGCGCGAGCTGGATGGCGAAACGGTGTCACAGGAAGAAATTGATGCGGCTCTGCGTGAGGAAATCGCCCTGTGCGAGCATGCCGACTCGGTGATTACTGTCTCCGAGACCGAGGCGGCCCATTACCGCCGGCTCAGCGACAAGCAGGTGCATGTGGTAGGTCATGTGCTTGATCCGCGCCCCGGTCCGGCAGGTTTTGCTGAGCGCAGTGATTTTCTGTTTGTCGGCGCCTTCCACGACGATGACAATCCCAACGCCGAAAGCATGCTGTGGTTTGTAGACAAGGTCTGGCCGCTGATACGGGATGATCAGCGCACCCGTGAGGCCGAGTTGCATATCGTGGGCTGGAACAAGTCCGCTCAGGTGCAGGCGCTTGACGCCTACAGCGGGGTCAATGTGGTGGGGGCGGTGGATGAAACCGGATCCTGGTACAACCGGGCAAGGGTCGGCCTGGTGCCCACCCGTTATGCTGCGGGCATCCCCTACAAGGGGCACGAGTGCGCTGCATACGGCTTGCCCATGGTGATGACGGACCTTATTGCCAGCCAGTTGGGTTGGCAGCATGAACAGGATTGTCTGGTCAGCGGGCGTTTTTCCGCCGGGGATTTTGCCCGTGAATGTATCCGCTTATATTGCGAGCAGGACTTGTGGCAAGCACTGCGTCAATCGGCGATTGAGCGGATTGAGCGGGAGTGCAGTGAAGACAGCGCGCTGGAGGCCTTGCGCAGGGTTTTCGCCATTCGACAGGACGACGGGACTGAAGCAGCGGATCAGCAAATGGATGGTGCGTCCACTGCAGACGGGGATGGGGGGCGGGCTGTCAATACAGGCTGACCGGCCCTGGTCTCACTGTGCTCAGGCAGCCGGCCTGAGCCGGTGGTATCATACGGCCCGCGTCAGGATGGTCTTGATACCGGCCTTTTGATAGTGTCGTCACGCGTTGATGTATGACGGTCTCGCGTATCTGGCGTGGCCACACCGCCTGTTATACCGGCACTGGATATTTGGCGTAACCCTGGCCTGTGTTGGCGCTTGCCGATAAAAACTCGGGATATTTTATTCATGTTTGTGCAGCCAAATCAGGAACTTAACGTACGTTACGTGATTGCTTCTCGGGCAAGAACGGGCACAACGATGCTCTATCATATGCTCGCGGGCCATCGTGGTGTCTGCGCCCATGGCGAGGTATTCACCTGGGATCCTGACATCATGGAAGGCTTTGTCGGCTTGCAAAAAGGGGGGTTTTTCCCCAACGCCCGGCGGGTCCCGGCTATTGTCACGGATATGATCAATGAGCGTAATGCCGATCCGGTGCGGTTTCTGGAACAGCGGATATTTCGCAACCATGGCAATTTCCGGGCGGTGGGCCTCAAGCTCAAGTTCGAGGAAATGGAGCTTGACCGCTACCGCGAACTGGCCTGGTATATTCGCGACCACGCGGATATCCGGGTGATTATGCTGCAGCGTAAAAATGTGTTGCGCCGGTATATTTCGGAGCAGATCAGCCACCGGGTGTATAACAAGGTCTTTAATGTGCTCAACAAGGAGCAAAAGCCCGAAAAGAAGGCAATAGACCTTGATTACGATGAGCTGCTGCGGGAGTTTGAATACAACGATCATATCTATGACAAGTACGAGAGAATGTTCGAGCGTAACCCGATGCTTGATCTCTCCTATGAGCGCCTTGCCGCCGAGCCCCATGAGTGCGCGACTGATGTGATGGATTTTCTCAATCTGGAGCATTTGCCACTGAAGATTCGCACGCAACGCCTGCATGCCAATCCAGTCAGTGAGCTGCTCAGCAATTACGACGAATTACTTGAGAAGTTCCGGGGAACACGCTATGAACATTTTTTTCTTGATTGATCAGAGGACAGCATCATGAGCAGCCAGCCATTTTCACCTGCCTCGCCTGACTTCATGGCCAGGGTGCAGGCCCTCAAACCCTGGGTCTTCGAGTTTGAGCATCAGGGGGTGACTTTCGGGGGCACGCGTAAACGCGACTTCGACAAGGTCGCCATATTCCACAAAGTCATGAAACGCATTGGTGCCGAGCCGCGGCGTATCCTTGAGCTGGGCTCGCATGAGGGCAGTCATTCCCTGCAACTGGCAAGAATGCCGGGCGTGCAGGTGGTCCATGCCCTGGAAGGCCGCCAGGCCAACGTCAACCGCGCCGAGTTCGTCAAGGCGGTTTATGGCGTTGATAACATCAAGTTCCAGGTTGCGGACCTGGAGCATTTTGATATTACCCAGTTTCATAACTGCGATACGATTTTCTGCTCCGGGTTGCTGTATCACTTGTCCCAGCCCTGGCGGATGCTCAAGGCCATGGGCAGTGTGGCCCGGTATCTCTACCTGGATACCCATTATTGTGTGGAGTGCCCCGATGAACGTGGCGGATTCCGAGGCCGGGTGGTGCGCGAGAACGTCAAGGACGCCCAGAATGGCACGCTGGAGGATGTGTTCTGGCTGTCATTCCAGGATCTGGTGATGCATCTGGCCCATTGCGGCTTTGTGATTCACCATATCGGTGATAACAAGCTCAACAAGAATGGCCCGAGAATTCGCATCGTGGCGGAAAAGCTCGGCGCCACCTGCGCCTGGTCGCGGCGACCGCCGTCACCGGCCGCGGTTTGATAATGCGTGACCTGCACCGGGTCCGGGTGGTGATGTGATGAGCACGCTGCAAAATATCGGGCTGGTCATGTGGCATTCCATCCGAAAGGATCCAGTGCGCTGGCTGATCAGTGCGCTGGGTCTGGTGCTGTTGTTTTTCCTCGGCTGGCGCGCCGCCGGCTTTGTGCATGACTACGACGGCGCCGCTTTTCATCTTCCCTATGCGGCTCGGGTAATCGGGCTGTGCGGGGATGATTGTCTGCAGCTCATGCCCAATCTGCAGCACCGCTTTGAGCATATCCCCAAGCTCGGTCATTTCCTGTTTGGCGGGGCCTGGTGGCTTACGGGAACGGCCAGCGCGGCGGCAATGGTTAATTTTCTCTCGCTGGTGCTGTTGATTGGCTATCTGGCCTGGGTGTTCCGGGTACATTGGGGATTGGCTGCCGTTGCCTTGATTGCAGTGCCCTTTGTCCGTATTGAAGCCGTGGCGTTTTCCACTGATCTGTTGCCATCGGTGTTGCTGGTGCTGGGCCTGTTAACAGTGCTGGATTATATTCTGAACCCGGATCGTTTCAGCCGCTCTCGCGGGGTGTTCGGCTTGCTCATGCTGGCGGCCGCCTCGGCCACCAAGCTGCAGGTTTATCCCATGGCCATTATGGCCGTGATGATTTTTGCCATGGTGGCATTCTGGCGTCATTACCGGCAGGTGCCCAATGCCTTCGCATTCGGGCCCGGCAAGGGGAGCCGGGCGCTTGCCCTGGTTGTGCTGGTGGCGGCACTGGCGTTTACCTCAAGCTGGCAAATCCGCAATGCGGTGATTTATTCCAATCCCCTCTACCCTGTCTCGGTGACGGTATTCGGCCATGAATTGCCGGGCCGTTTTACTGATCGGGTTTCCCTGGCCGAGCCCCACGTTGATCACCATCCGCTGGTGCGCTGGGCCGCCTCCGTATTCGAGTACCGGGCCTATGACCACCGTCATACGCCCTGGACCAAGGCCCAGGGCAATGTGCCCCGGGATGCCTGGTCTTTTCGTATTGGCGGTTTCAATGGCGTTTATGTAATGCTGCTGATGCTGTTTGTTGGCTATCTGTTGTGCTATCGCATTGAGCGCGAACAACGCTGGAAGGTAGGCCTGTTTCTGGGCTTTTTCACGCTTTTCTACATGTTTTTGCCGGCCTCGTATTATCTACGCTACAACATCTGGTGGATGTTGTTGCT
>PWYF01000175.1 GCA_003567955.1 Thiotrichales bacterium | reverse complement strand
GCGGGGCGGTTGTGTTAAGTGATTAGGTGGTTAAGTGATTACGTGAAGGTGTGCGGCTGCGCCGCACGCTTTGTATTGATCAGCCTTTCGGCGTGATCACCGGAATCTGAATTCTGCAGTGGCTTTCCAGAAACCCGATCACTTAATAACGCCGTTTTCGGCGCGTGTCGCGGACTGTCCGGCTGGCAACAGTGCTCCCCGCGACGTAACCACCTAATCACCTAACCACGTAACCACGTTTTATTACTTCGGTTCGATAGCGTGGAGGTGGCGGCCGACGGCCAGCCAGGCGCCCAGCCAGCCGAGGACCATGGCGGTGCCGATGAGAACAGCGCCGGTATCCAGACCCAGTCCGGCCAGCCGGAAATCACTGTCATAGAGTTCGGTCAGCCGCTGTACCGGCGTGCCCAGCAGGGCCAGGCCAATCGCAACCACCAGCCAGGCCGTGATACCCCCGAGCAGGCCGTACCAGAGCCCGGTGTACAGGAACGGCCTGCGGATGAAGGCGTCGGTGGCGCCCACCAGCTTCATGACCTCGATCTCGTGGCGCTGGTTATGGATTTCCAGGCGGATGGTGTTGCCCGCAATCACCACCACCGCGAGCGCCAGCAATATGGCGAGCATGATGATAATGCGCTGGCCGATATCGAGCAGGGCAAAGAAGCGCTCCAGCCATTCACGATCAAGCTGCACCTGATCCACCCGGTCCAGGGTGGCGAGTTCGTCGGCCAGGCGCGAGATGAGCTCGGGCCGTTCGCTGCGCGGCTGCACCACAATCAGGGCCGGCAGCGGATTCTCATCCAGCAGCGTGGTGGCATCATCATAGCCCGACCATCGCCGAAACTCGGCCAGCGCGTCATCCGGGGTGATGACCTGCACATTGTTGACATCCTCACGCTGCGCAATCTCGCGGGCGATGGCCGTGGCGGCTTCTGCATCCACGCCTGGCTGCATGAAAACCGACAGTTGCACGGCGTCGTCCCAGCCATGTGCCACGCCGCGGGCATTGTCCACCAGCAGATAGAGTGCCGCCGGCATGGCCAGGGCAATGGCGATGACGCTGAGGGTAAGCATGGAGCCCAGGCGACCCTGATACAGACGGCTCAGCGAAAAACGGGCGGCGTCCAGATGCCGGGACAGCCAGGCCAGTGGGTTGAAGCGCGCACGCGCGAGGCGGCGCCCGGCTTCGGTACGCCGGGCCGGTCGCGTCGGGCGCGGCGCGGCCGGGCTGCCCGGACTGCGCGAGGCGCCCTGTCTACGGCGTTGCATCGAAGGCTCCGGCTTGCTCGGGGTCTACCAGTTCGCCCTCGCTGAGGGTGATCATGCGCTTGTCCATTTTGCGGATCAGGGCGAGATCATGGGTCGCGATCAGCACGGTGGTGCCGACCCGGTTGAAGCGCTGGAACAGCTCCATGATTTCCTGTGACAGGCGCGGGTCCAGATTACCGGTGGGTTCGTCGGCCAGCAGTAACGGCGGCTTGTTGACGATGGCCCGGGCAATCCCCACCCGCTGTTGCTGCCCCCCGGAAAGCATCGGCGGGTAGGCTTTCTCCTTCTGCAGCAGCTCTACCTGGTCCAGCGCGGCACGTACCCGCCGCCCGGTTTCCGCCGCGCTGACACCGGCAATCACCAGCGGCAGGGCAACATTGTCAAAGATGGTGCGCTCCGGCAGCAGCCGGTGGTCCTGGAAGATCAGCCCGACCTTGCGGCGATGGTAGGGAATATCACGGCGCCGGATACGACCGAGGTTGTGCCCGTCCACCAGCACCTGGCCGCGACTGGTGCGCTCAAGCAGGGCGATCAGGCGCAACAGCGTGCTCTTGCCGGCGCCGGAGTGGCCAGTCAGAAAGGCCATTTCGCCGCGCTCCAGGTCAAAACTCAGATTGCGCAGGGCGTCGCCCGTGCCCTCGTAACGCTTGCTCACGCTGATAAAGCGGACCATGGGCGCGGCCGCGCTATCGGGTGCGATGCTGCTCACGCCTGCGCCTCTTCACGGGCCGATGCCAGCAGGGCCCGGGCAAAGTCATGGGCGTTGAATACCCGCAGGTCCTCGGCTTTTTCGCCAATCCCGATAAAGCGCAGCGGGATGCCGAGCTGGTCGGCAATGGTCAGCACAATACCGCCGCGGGCGGTGCCATCGAGTTTGGTCAGGGCGATGCCGCTCACGCCCACCGCCTGGTGGAACTCCCGCGCCTGATTGAGCGCATTCTGGCCGGTGCCGGCGTCGAGCACCAGCAGGACTTCATGCGGTGCGGCCGGGTCCTGGCGCTGCAATACGCGGCGGATCTTGCGCAATTCTTCCATCAGATTGTCCTGGGTGTGCAGGCGCCCGGCGGTGTCGGCGATCAGCACGTCGGTGCCGCGTGCGCGCGCGGCGGCAAAGGCATCGTGAATCACGGCCGCACTGTCGGCGCCGGCATGCTGGGCGATCACCGGGATCTCGTTGCGTTGTCCCCAGATCTGAAGCTGCTCCACGGCCGCGGCGCGAAAGGTGTCTCCGGCGGCAAGCATCACGCTGCGACCCTCGTCGCGTAATCGGCGTGCAAGTTTGCCAATGGTGGTGGTCTTGCCGCTGCCGTTGATGCCCACGACCAGCACCACATACGGTGGCTTGTCCGCGACCGGTTCCAGCGGCATTTCGCAGGGGGTCAGGATCTCCTCCACAGCTTGCGCCAGCCCGTCAATCACCGCCTGACTGTCTTCGGCAGCCTCGCCGGGCAGGATCTCGCGCAGGCGACGCATCAGCCGGGTTGTGGTCTCCACGCCCACATCGGCCATCAGCAGCTGGTCTTCGAGCAACTCGCTCAGTTCGTCATCAAGTTGCACCGGGCCGCCGCTGAAAAGCTGGCCCAGCCCTTCCTGCAGTTTGTTACGGGTGCGGCCGAGGCCCTGGCGAAGGCGCCCCATCAGTCCTGTCGGCGCGCTGGCGTCGTTCATAGCGGGTATCCCGGTGTGCGCCTGAATCAGGGCGCGTGGCTGACATGCCCTGCTATGCTACCACCGGGCCGGCGCGGGCGAACAGGTGCCGGTCGTGGATCCGGAATCTGCGGGAGGCAGGGTGAAGCAACGGCAGGGGCAGCATAACCGGCTGCGCATTATCGGTGGCGAATGGCGCCGGCGCGTGCTTGATTTTGCGCCGGTGCCGGGCTTGCGACCCACCCCCGACCGGGTGCGGGAAACCCTGTTCAACTGGTTGCAGCCGATGCTGCCGGGCGCGCGTTGTCTGGACCTGTTCGCCGGCAGTGGGGCGCTGGGCTGGGAAGCGGCCTCAAGGGGTGCCGGGCGGGTTGTGCTGGTCGACAGTGACAGGCGGGTCACCCGTCATCTGGCGCGGGTACGCGAGCAGCTTGGCGCGTCCCGGGTGGAGATCATCGAGGCCCCTGCGGAGGTGTACTTGCGGGGTGAACCACAGGGCTTTGATGTGGTGTTCGCGGATCCGCCCTTTGATTCCGATCTGCTGGCGAGTGTGTTGCCCCTGTTACGCGCACCTGGCTGGCTGGTGCCGCAGGCACGGGTCTACGCTGAATTTGATGCGCGCCGCAGTCTGCCTGCTCTCGATCCGGCTTGGTCGGTGTTGCGCGAGGGGCGGGCCGGGCATGTCGGTTATGCCCTGCTGGCGTTACCATGAAGGCTGGTGTGTGGTAGCTTGCCGCTTTCAGGAAATGCCGAATTAGTCAGCGTTTTCTTATCATTGCCAGAGGATGGAGCTATGGCGACAGCCCTTTATCCGGGAACCTTTGATCCCATTACCCTGGGCCATGTGGACCTGGTGGAACGTGCTGCGAAACTGTTCGACAAGGTCGTGGTGGCAGTGGCGTCGAACCCGGGCAAGAAGCCGATGTTCACGCTGGAGGAACGCGTCGAGCTGGCCCGGGATGCCCTGGCCCATATTGATCGCGTGGACGTGGTGGGTTTCAGTGGCCTGACTGTGGATTACGCCCGCGATCACGAGGTGGACGTGATTTTGCGCGGATTGCGGGCAGTGTCGGATTTCGAGTTTGAATTCCAGCTCGCCGGCATGAATCGGCATCTGGCGGAAAGCGTGGAAACCATGTTCCTGACCCCCTCGGTCAAGTACACCTATGTGTCTTCCACTCTGGTGCGCGAAATCGCCGCCTATCAGGGGGATATTGCCAGTTTTGTGCCACCCAACGTCGAAGCCGAGCTGTATCGGCGTTTCGGTCGGAGGGAGCAGACGCAGTCATGATTCGTCTTGCACGCATACTGTTGCCGGTTTTGCTGCTCGGCCTGGCCGCCTGTGGCGGGCGGGAAGCGCCTGCCAGCCAGGCGGTGGCCACGGCGCATCCGCTGGCCACCGAGGCCGCGCTGGAGGTGCTGCGTGACGGCGGCAATGCCTTTGATGCCGCGGTGACGGCCAGCGCCGTGCTGGCGGTGGTCGAGCCTTATGGCTCGGGTATGGGCGGCGGCGGCTTCTGGCTGTTACACCGGGCCAGTGACGGTCATGAGGTCATGATTGATGGCCGCGAAACGGCGCCAGGTGAAGCGCACGCCGATATGTATGTGCGCGAGGACGGCAGTATTGACCAGGCCGCATCGCGGAGCGGACCGCTGGCGGCGGCCATTCCGGGCCAGCCAGCCGCGCTGGTGCATCTGGCGCAGGAATATGGCCGGCTGCCGCTGGAACGCCTGCTGGC
>PWYF01000163.1 GCA_003567955.1 Thiotrichales bacterium | reverse complement strand
CTGCCAAAGCAGCCACTCAGCAGCATTGCGGGGATAGCCAGAGTGATAACCCTGAAGGTCACTGAAGCAAGTTTCATTATTCTCCCCCCACCCGGATAACTATAGGATAACTATATATTTTTAAGTTAATTGCGCCCATCCTCAGACTGCTACACTCCTCCAGCCTTGTCAAGCAAGCCTGACGAGATGCGCGAAAGCGGGAAAGTTGCAAGACAACAATGACACCACCACCAATTGAAAACACAGTCCTCACGCAAAGGCGCCAGGCCGCGAAGAACACAAGTTCAAAAGCATTAACCATGAAGAGCATGAAGCGCATGAAGAATGAATAAGGGGGGTGTATCGGGGCTCGGGGGCGGCAAAAGCCGGTATGCCACATGCCTGGCCGACGACTCGTGGTTAACCCGGGTATTCGCCCCCGATAACATCAGGCGCCCCCAATATCATTACCCCTTCATGTCCTTCATGCTCTTCATGGTTAGCTTTATTCAGTTTTTGCTTTCCCGCTTTCCCGCATTCCCGCTTACAACGCCCGCGCCAGGCGCGGGCTACATTTTTATCTCAACGCTTAAAGGCAAATCGGTGACCGACGGGCCGGCGAGCAATCTGTAATTGCCGCTGTCCAGTTGCCAGTCGCCGGCTTCGGGATTGAACCAGGCCAGCCGCTGCCGCGGAATCGCCAGGCGGATGATGTGTTCGGCGCCATCGGCCGGTACCGTCACGCGGGCCCAGCCCTTGAGCTCAAACGGCACCCGTTCGCCCCCGGGGGCATCCCCGGCCAGGTAGACCTGCACCACTTCAACGGCCTCGCGCTCACCGGCATTACGGAGCGTCACCGCCACCTCGACCTGCTCCGCCGCAAGCTTCGCCGATATGCGTCCATAGACCACCGGTGCATAGCCCAGGCCGTGGCCAAAACCATAGGCCGGCGCGACCCCCTGGCGGGCGAGCCAGCGGTAGTCATGCCAGAGGTCATAGGTGACCTGGTCCGCAGCCGGGTCGAAGTCCGGCAGATCAGCGGTGCGTACCGGAAAGCTCAGGGGCAGGCGGCCGCCGGGATTGACCCGGCCGGCCAGAATCTCCGCCAGTGCCTGACCGCCGTACATACCCGGATACCAGGCCATGAGCAGCGCCCCGATGCGCTCGCGCCAGTCACCGCAGGCGATGGCGCTGCCTCCGAACAGCACCACCGAAGAACGCGCATTGGCATCGGCCACCGCCTCGATCAGGTCAATCTGGCGTTGCGGCAGTTCCAGAACCCGGCGGTCGCCACCGCCCATGCCCGGCATGTATTCGCCCTCGTCACTGCCCCGCAGGCCGGCGGCCACAATCACGGCGTCGCACTGCCGCGCCAGCGCCGCCGCCCGCGCCGGCTTGCGGCCCGAGTCATAGTGCAGCTCGACACCGCTGAATACCTGTTGCAGGCCCTGCCAGAGGCTGATGGCAAAGGGCGGTTTGACGGTGGTGCTGCCCCGCGAGCCCAGATTCACCGAGCGGGCCAGCGCACCGATCACCGCCACTTTCTTGACCCCGGTCAGGGGCAGCACCCCTGCATTTTTGAGCAGCACCACGGATTCGCGCGCGGATTGCAGGGCCAGCGCCCGGTGCGCCTGCCAGTCGATGGCCGGAGGCTCGGGCCGCCCGCGCGTTGCCGCCGGCACACCGAACCGCAGCAGTTGCGTGAGCACCCGCCGGGCGGCCTGTCTGACGACCGACTCCGTCAGCCGGCCCTGCCGGATGGTCCGCCGGATGCGCCGACGGGA
The DNA here is from genome assembly GCA_003567955.1 of Thiotrichales bacterium. GTDB lineage: Bacteria > Pseudomonadota > Gammaproteobacteria > UBA5335 > SLRW01 > SLRW01. The sequence continues at coordinate 2,919 of PWYF01000163.1, read as the reverse complement.
AAAATGCCAGGTTTGCGGCATTTCCATATCCAGCCCGGCATTCAGGGCTTTTGCGGTGCTGCGGGTGCCCAGCACAAAATCAGACATCACAAAGCCCTCGAAGCCCCAGCGCTGGCGGAGAATCTCATCCAGCAACGGCGCATTCTCGCCGCAGTAGTCGCCGTTGACCCGGTTGTAGGCCGACATGAACGCGGCGGCGCCGGCCGCCACACAGGCCCTGAAATGCGGCAGATAGACTTCGTGCAGGGCGCGCTCGTCAATACTGACGTTGACCCGGAAGCGGCTGTTCTCAATGCTGTTGCAGGCAAAGTGCTTGACCACCGCCAGCACCTGCTCGCTCTGGATTCCCCGCACCAGTGCGCTGCCCATGCCGGCCAGCAGTGTCTGATCCGCGGAAAAGCTCTCCTGGGCCCGCCCCCAGCCGGGATGGCGAATGATATTGATGCAGACCGAGCCCAGGGTATTGGCGCCACGGGCCCGTGCCTCGCGGGCCATGGCCGCGCCGATGTCGTACTCCAGCCCGGTATGCCAACTGGCGCCACGGGCAATGGCCACCGGATAGCAGGTGGAGCGGCCCAGATTGACGCCCCGGGGGCCATCGGTAAACCGCAATGGCGGAATCCCCCGCCGGGCCATACCCCGGGTGGGGTAATCGGCCCAGCGGTAGGTCCAGGGCGTGACGGCGTGCAGCCCGCGGCTGCCGGAAATCAGCCGGATGCATTCATCCAGAGTCAGTGCCGCGATGCGTTCCCCGGCCTCACGGGCGGCATCGCTTGCGCCCGGCGCCGCTGTCGTCGCCCGCATGTCAGGGCCGGGTCAGCTCGCCGAAGCGAACCATGCCCATGCGGAAGGTTGGAGCCGTACCGGGAAACAGCCAGAAGCCGGCGGACTCGGATGACAGCGCCATCGCGGGCACCCGCTCATCCTGCCGGGAGGGGCTGGCCATATATTTTTCCTGCACCATCGAAATGTACTGCTCCACAGCCTGCTCCTGGGTGTTGCCATTCAGCACCACCTCCGAACCGGTGACGCGGGCATACTCCGCCAGCCGCTTGATGCGCGAGAGCTCGGGGGCGTAGGCATCCTGGCTGACCCCGTTTTCGCTGGTGACCAGCAGGCCGTCGTCGGTATGGGCGACGATGGAATGATTGCCCTCGGTATGGCCGGGCGTGCGGATCAGCGCCACGCTGCCATCCCCCAGCATCACGTCCTCATCCAGCAGGATCAGTCGATCCTCGGGAATGCCTTCCAGCCCGTGCGGACAGAACCACTGTGATTGCCACGGCACCGGCGCGGTGGCGCATTGCCACTCATCGCGCATGATCAGCAATCGCGCGTTGGGGAAAAAGGCCGGTTGACCATCGGCACCAAACCAGCGGCGCAGATTGACCGTATGCATGTGGTCATAGGTGATGTAATCGACATCCTCGGGCTTGAGACCGATGCGTTCCAGCGCCTCGGGAACGGTACTGACCTTGCGGGTCGTCAGGGCCTCCTGCAGCGACGCCATCGGCCCGGCCCGGTCAATCAGACGGCGAAAATAAGGCGTATCGCGCTGGTTTTCCCAGTCCATGGGCGAGACCAGCAGGGTCTTGAGCCCCTCATCGCTGTCGAACTGGATCACAAACAGCCGATTGGCCAGGTGCAGGTACGAGGAAATGCCGGAAAAGGCGTTGAGATAACCGTACTGGCTCGGATAGGGCACCCGGATCAACTCGAAGGTCTCGTAATAGCGCACCTTCGGCCGGGCCAGCATGTCACGGCGGAAATCCCCGGCTGCCTGGCGAACATTGTCCACCCGGTCAGCCGGCCTGGCCGCCGCCCGGGCGCCTTCAAAGTTTTTGACAGGGGTAATCACACTCATGATGTCTGCTCTCCGATTGACTGGGATGTCTGCTGCGTCGTTTCACTGCGAAATGCCGCCAGCATGGCCCTGATCCGATTCACAGGGAAAGACCTTTCCAGCAGCGGCTGGAACAAGCCGGGCGCCAGGGTCATCAACCGCAGGGAACGCGGCACGGCGACCGCCCGGCGGCGCTTGACAATGGCCCGCTCCATGGCCGCGATCACCTGCTCCGCGTCCACCATTTTCCAGAGCCCGCGGTTGCCATTCCAGATGGCCTTGCCGGCGGCACTGCTATGGGTGAATTTCATCAGATCAGTGGCGGCAAAGGTGGGCTGGATCACGCCCACCTCGGCGCCCTCGGCACGGGCCTCCAGCCTGAAACAATTGGCCAACGCGGTCACCCCCGCCTTGGAAGCGCAATAATGCCCCTGCAGGGGCGACTGCACCGCCGCCGCCATGGATGACACCACCAGGAAATAACCCTGGCGTGAAAACACCGCTTCGGCACTGGCGTGCAGGGTGTTGAACACCCCCATCAGATTGACATCAATGACGCGCCTGAATTGTGCCGGGTCAATCTCCGCCACCGGCGCCATGGCCGTAATCCCGGCATTGGCTACCACCACATCAATACCACCGAAATGCTCAACCGCACTTTGCACCGCCGTGGTCATTGCCTCCAGCGAGGTCACATCCGCCTCGATCACCAGCGCCTGCTCGCCCAGTGGCCGGGCCACCCCGGCCAGTCGCTCGGGCTCCAGCCCGACCAGCACCACATTCATGCCCTGCCGGGCCAGACATTGCGCCACGCCGGCGCCCAGCCCCCGAGCGGCGCCGGTCACCAGCGCGGTGCGTCCCTTGAGTTCCCATGCCATAGCGTGTCTCCCGTGAAGTGCTATGAGGCATGATCCTCCGATCATTATATTCTGTCAATCTTTTTTGACAGATTGACCAAATACAGTGGCCTCGCTAGTATGACGCTCATGAACAGCTCCGCCGCCACCGCTTCAAAACGACCGTACAAGGGCCTCAAACCCGACGAACGGGTCGCTCAACGCCGCCGCCAGATTCTT
>PWYF01000079.1 GCA_003567955.1 Thiotrichales bacterium | reverse complement strand
GGCAAGCACAATGATCTCGAGAATGTCGGCTATACCGCCCGCCACCACACCTTTTTCGAGATGCTGGGCAACTTCAGCTTCGGCGATTACTTCAAGCGCGAGGCCATCGAGTACGCCTGGGAATATCTCACCGGGGTACTGGGTCTGCCGCCCGAAAAGCTCTGGGTCACGGTGTTTGACCAGGATGATGAGGCTGCGGCGATCTGGCTGGATGAAATCGGCGTCAGTCCGGAACGGTTCAGCCGGATTGGCGAGAAGGACAATTTCTGGGCCATGGGCGAAACCGGCCCCTGTGGTCCGTGTTCGGAAATCTTCTATGACCATGGGCCTGAACTCGACGGTGGACCGCCGGGGATGCCGGAAGAGGACGGCGATCGCTATGTCGAAATCTGGAACCTGGTGTTCATGCAATACCAGCGCGGCACCGACGGTGAGCTGACGCCGCTGCCGCGGCCGTCGGTGGATACCGGTATGGGGCTGGAACGTATTGCCGCGGTCATGCAAGGGGTGCATGACAATTACCGTATTGACCTGTTCCAGCGTCTGATCGGGGCGGTGGCCGAGCTGGCGGGGTGCGATGATCACGACAACAGCTCACTCAAGGTGATTGCCGATCATATCCGGGCCAGCGCCTTCCTGATCACTGACGGGGTGATCCCCTCCAACGAGGGACGTGGCTACGTGTTGCGGCGCATTATTCGCCGTGCCATCCGTCATGGGCACAAACTGGGTTTGCGTGAAGCCTTTTTTCATCGCCTGGTGGCGCCGCTGGAAGCCGAAATGGGTGAGGCCTATCCCGAGCTTGCTCGCGAGCGGGCGCGTGTGGAGCAGGTGCTTGAGCGCGAGGAAACCCGCTTTGCCGAGACCCTGGACCAGGGCATGACGTTGTTGGAACAGACCATTGCCGGACTGGAGGACAAGGTCATTCCGGGGGAACAGGTGTTTCGTCTCTACGATACCTATGGTTTCCCGGTTGATCTGACTGCCGATGTGGCCCGCGAGCGGGGGTTGGAGCTCGATTTGACCGGCTTTGACAAGGCCATGGACGCGCAACGTAAACGGGCCCGCGCGGCCAGCCGCTTTGATGACAGCTACCAGCGTCTGGATGTCAGCAGCGTCACCGAGTTCAGTGGCTACGAACGCCACCGCGATGCGGCACAGGTCTCCGAACTTTTCCGTGAGGGCGCCCCGGTGGATGCGCTGGAGGCCGGGGAGACGGGCGTGGTGGTGCTGGATCGCACCCCCTTTTACGGTGAATCCGGTGGTCAGGTCGGCGATACCGGCGTGATCGAGGGCCGCGACTTCCGGTTTCAGGTGGAAGATACCCAAAAACAGGCCGGCGGCAAGGCGCATGCCCATTTTGGCCGTCTGGTCGAGGGGCGAATCGGGCGCGGGGATCGTGTCGAAACGCACATTGACGAGGCCCGGCGCGCCGATATCCGCCGCAACCATTCAGCCACGCATCTGATGAATGCCGCCCTGCACGAGATTCTTGGGGATCATGTGGCCCAGAAAGGCTCTCTGGTGGCGCCTGATCGGCTGCGTTTTGACTTTTCCCATGCCCAGCCGATCACCCCGGAGGAACTCGGGCGTATCGAGGATTTCGTCAATCGCGAAATTCTGGCCAACCACGAGGCGCACACCGAAGTCATGCCCTACCAGCGGGCGATTGCCGCCGGTGCCATGGCACTCGCCGGCGAGAGTTATGCCGATGAGGTGCGGGTGTTGCGTCTGGGGCCATCTTCCATGGAGTTGTGCGGTGGCACGCATGTCAGTCGCACGGGCGATATTGGTTTGTTCCGGATTGTGGCCGAAAGTGGCGTGGCCGCCGGTGTACGGCGTATCGAGGCGGTAACCGGTCTCGGTGCGCTGGCGTATGTGCGCCGCCAGCAGGCGCTGATTGATGCCCTGGGCGAACGCTTGCGTACCTCTGCTGACGGACTTGAAGCCCGGATTGATCAGTTGCTGACGCGCAACCGCAATCTTGAAAAGGAACTGGAAAGTCTGCGCGCCAGGCTTGCTTCGGGTTCGGGACGGGATCTTGCTGACGAGGCCGAGGAAATTGGCGGCGTCAAGCTCGTGGCAGCACAGTTGGAAGGCGCCGATGTAGCGACCTTGCGCAATGCTGTGGATCAGCTCAAGAATCGCCTCGACACCGCCGTGGTTATTCTTGGCGGGGTCGAGGACGGCCGCGTGCGGCTGGTCGCCGGGGTTAGCAAGAACACGGTGGATCGCGTTGCTGCGGGTGACCTTGTGCGCATGGTTGCAGAGCAGGTGGGCGGCAAGGGTGGCGGTCGGCCGGATATGGCCCAGGGTGGGGGTGATCGCCCGGAGGCGTTGGTATCTGCGCTGGCTTCGGTCCCGGCGTGGTTGCGGACACAACTGGGCCAGCCGGAGTAGTTCCGGCGCTGAGACGTGCGTTTCACAGGTCGGGTCGGCCTGTTATACTTGCGCCCCGCAAAAATGGAGAGGCTGTTCTGTTTTGCAGGGATCGGCAAAACATCCCCACCACGACAGGATGGCGCGGGTTTCCCCTGATACCGGATAAAACATGGCACTGATCGTACACAAATACGGTGGCACTTCCGTCGGCACGGTAGAGCGTATTGGCCGTGTGGCGGACAAGATTGTCGCCGCCCGTGAAAATGGCGACGAGATCGTGGTGGTGGTGTCCGCCATGAGTGGTGAAACGGACCGGCTCACCGCCATGGCCAGCGAAATCAGCGACAATCCCCCGGCGCACGATGTCGATGTATTGTTGTCTACCGGGGAGCAGGTCACTATTGCGCTGTTGGCTATGGCCCTGCATGAGCGCGGTTGCGAAGCCCGCAGTTATACCGGTGCCCAGGTGCCTATCCGCACCGATAACACCTATAGCAAGGCGCGTATACGCGAGATTGGCCCCGAGCGCATGCGCGCCGATCTGGATGCAGGCCGCGTGGTGGTGGTGGCCGGGTTTCAGGGCGTGGATGACGATGGCCGCATTACCACGCTCGGCCGTGGCGGTTCTGATACTACGGCGGTGGCGCTGGCGGCGGCGCTCAAGGCGGATGAGTGTCATATCTACACCGATGTGGACGGGGTTTACACGACGGATCCGCGTATAGAGCCCAAAGCCAAGCGTCTGGAGAAGATCACTTTCGAGGAAATGCTGGAGATGGCCAGCCTGGGGTCCAAGGTACTCCAGATTCGTGCTGTGGAATTTGCCGGCAAGTACAATGTGCCCCTGCGGGTCCTGTCCACTTTTGAGGATGGGCCGGGCACCCTGATCACCTATGAGGACGGCGACGTGGAAGAAGCAGTCATATCAGGCATCGCGCTGAACAAGGATGAAGCCCAGATTACCGTGGCCGGTATCCCCGACAAGCCCGGCGTGGCTTTCAGGGTGCTGGGTCCCATTGCAGACGCCAACATCGAGGTTGACGTGATCGTGCAGAATGTCAGCCGCGACGGCAGTACCGACCTGACTTTCACGGTGCACCATCGCGATTACGATCAGGCCCTTGCACTGGCGCGCAAGAGTGGCGAGGAACTCGGTGCGCGCGAGGTTGCGGGCAACACCGATATTGTCAAGATTTCGATTGTGGGCGTGGGCATGCACTCCCACGCCGGGGTGGCCAGCCGCATGTTCGAGGCACTCTCGCGCGAAGGGATCAACATCCTCATGATCTCCACCTCCGAGATCAAGGTCTCGGTGGTGGTGCAGGCGCGCTACATGGAGCTGGGTGTGCGCGCGCTGCACGAGGCTTTCGGGCTGGACACGGGTCCGGTGACGCCGGATGAACCGGAGAGCTGGTAGCCGCCGCCCTGTAAACTGTTTTTGCGTTGGTATTGTGTTGAGAGGAGCGGCGCAACGGCCGCGAGGAGAATGACATGCTGATTTTGACCAGGCGCGTTGGTGAAACAGTGATGGTGGGCGAGGATGTCACCGTGACTGTGCTCGGCGTCAAGGGTAATCAGGTACGCATCGGGGTGAATGCGCCGCGGGATGTGGCCGTGCATCGCGAAGAGATTTATGAGCGTATCAAGCACGAGCAGGGCAATGAGGGTGGTGGCGACTGAGTGGCCGTCTTTACGCCTGCCCGGCGGGACAGTATGCTGGGCGCCGCAATTGCACAACCGAATCCGGAGAGATGGCCGAGTGGCTGAAGGCGCTCCCCTGCTAAGGGAGTAAGGGTTAACACCCTTCGAGGGTTCGAATCCCTCTCTCTCCGCCATATAAAAAAGGTCGCCACAGGCGGCCTTTTTTATATGGCGGAGAGAGAGGTGTGGACGAACCCTCCCGGTTCGACAAATCGGCAGGATAGCCGATTTGGACGCCGCGAATGCGGCGCCCGAAGGGGGGGCGCCATGGATGGCGCCCATCAATCCCTCCCATCAGCCTTGCAGCGCATTCAATGCACCTCCCGCCACAGGCGGCCTTTTTTATATGGCGGAGAGAGAGGTGTGGACGAACCCTCCCGCCAGGCGGCCCTCGAACCATTTGCTCCGTGCGCCCTGTGTACTCTGTGGTTAATAAAACACGGCATGTGTGACCACAGAGTACACAGAGCGAAACCCGGATTATTGATACCTCGGGGGTTCGAATCCGTGGTTTCGATTAAGCCATAAAAAAGCCGACCCCTTTGGAGTCGGCTTTTTATCTGTGTGGCGCGCCGGGGAGGATTATTCGGGGCTGTTGCC
>PWYF01000134.1 GCA_003567955.1 Thiotrichales bacterium | reverse complement strand
TGAGACTTCAAGTTCGACCTTTGGTCGGGCAAGGGTATTCATTTATTTCAGTTCTGATATGCTCCGGGGACTTCGCCCTTTGGGCACAATCCTTGATCGCGGAAACACCTATGGCGCTTTTTTTTCGCCACAGGAAGTGGCTATGGCTGTGCCTGGCGACGGTGCTGATTGTACTGGCCAGCACAGCCATTCAAACCAGCAGTGAAGCGGCGCGGGTGACGGGCACCACGGGCACGCTGCTTAGTGACGAGGGACCGGTAAACCTGGGCCCCGCACTGGCCTGGTATCCCGACCCGGAGGCCGAGCTGACGCTGAGCGATGTACGGGCGCTGGTGGCTGCCGATGAAATGCGCCAGCAGGATGCAATCTCCCCCCATTTTGGCTATTCCCCGGGCCCGGTGTGGCTGCACGTGACCTTGCGTGCGGGCGAGGATGTGCGCCCGGACTGGGTAGTGGAGCTGAATCATCCCCTGTTTCGCGAGATTGATGCCTGGTTGATTGATGGCCTGGGGCGAATGACTCATTTCCGGGGCGGGCATTCGGTGCCGGCCTCCGAATGGCCTATTAATCACCGGGTATTTGCCTTCCCGGTTGAAGCCAGCCCCGGGGAGACACTGGAACTGTATTTGCGTCTGGCCGGCGACAGTTCGCTGCAGGCGCCCTTGCTGGCCTGGTCGGAGCGCGCCTTTCTGGAAGAGCGGGGCACGGTCAATATCTGGCTGGGCTTTACCTACGGGCTGGTGTTTGCGCTGCTGGCCTATAACCTGCTGCTGTATTTCGGGCTGCGTGACGCCAATTACATCTACTACGTGGCCTATGTGGCCAGTTTGTTGCTGGCACTGCTGACTGTTCACGGTGTCGCCTACCAGTATCTCTGGCCCTGGGCCTCGCACTGGGCGCATGCGGCGGCGCCCACACTGGGCGCGTTCGGTCATATCGCGGCGCTGGCCTTTGCCCGCAGCTTCCTGCAAATGCCCGGGCGCATGCCGCGCACGGATCGCTGGCTGATGTTGCCACTGATCGTATTACTGGCATTGATCGCGTTGCTGGCGCTTGGCGGCGGTGCTCGCCTGGCCAACCAGATCATCACGCCACTGCTGGTTGCCGTCACCGTGGTGCTGTTCACCGTAGGTGTGGTGAGCTGGCGCCAGGGGCTGGTCCAGGCGCGTTATTTTGTACTGGCCTGGACAGTATTGCTGGCCGGCGTTTCGCTTTATTCGCTGCGCGCCATGGGCGTGGTGCCCAATGTGTTTATTACCGAATATGGCCTGATGCTGGGCGCGTGGGTAGAGCTGTTGCTGCTGTCTTTCGCGCTGGCGCATCGTATGCGGCTGGTGCAGGAAGAGCGCGAAACCATCCAGGCCCGGGCCGAGAAGGCGCTTTACCGGCGCGCCTATGAAGACCAGATCACGCGCCTGCCCAACCGGCGTTATCTACAGGAGAGCCTGCAGGAGCTGGTGGCGCAGGCCGGCCCGGCCAGCTCGCACGGCCTGATTATGCTGGAGCCGGACCGTTTCCATGTGTTGCTGGAGGGGCGTGGCTACAAGGCCGGGGACCGCCTGCTGCGTTTGCTGGGCAGTCGCCTCAGCAGGATTACCCGTGAGCTGGATGATGAAGCCTTTGCCAACGTGAATATCGTGGGCCGTTTCAGTGGCCCGATTTTCGCCATTCTCCTCGCCGATGTAGACAAGGCCGCCATGACCCTGTTTGTGGAGCGCCTGTCGCATACCTTGAATGAACCCATTCGCTCTCAGGGCCGCGAATATCACTTCGACTTCAATATCGCCTGTACGCTGTTCCCGCACGATGGCGGTGATGCCCAGACCCTGTTCCGCAATGCCCGGGCGGCGCTGAGCTTTGGGGAACAACAGACCAATGGAACGGTCTGGTTCAGTGAAGCCATGCGCGGTGCGGCCGAGGATCAGCTGGAGATGGAAGAAGCCCTGCGCATGGCGGTGGCGCTGGGCGAGTTTGAAATGTGCTATCAGCCCGTCATTGACCTCAAAACCGGGCAGATGAGCAGCATGGAGGCGCTGGTGCGCTGGCATCACAATGGCCGCCTGATCTCGCCGGATGAATTTATCCCGGTGGCTGAATCTGCTGGCCTGATCAGTGATATCGGCCGCTGGCTGATGGAACAGGTGTGCTGGCAGATCCTGAACTGGCGTCATGAAGGCGTGCCGGTGCCGCCGGTGGCAGTGAATATCTCCGCCGTGCAGTTCAGTCACCCGGACTTTGTCACCGAAGTGTGTTCGGCTGTCCGGGCGGTGGGAATCGACCCGGCGGACATGGAGCTGGAGATCACGGAAACAGCAGCCATGGACCAGATCGAGCCGGTGCTCGAGCGCATGCAGGCGCTGCGTGAGGAAGGCTTTGTGCTGGTGATGGATGATTTCGGCACGGGCCATTCCTCCATGGCCCATTTGCAGCGCTTCCCGATCCAGAAGGTCAAGATCGACCGCAATTTCATCCAGGCACTGGATGCCGAAGGGCCCGAATCCGCCATCGCCGAACGCATCCTGGAACTGGCGCATGCCATGGGCCTGCGCTGTGTGGCCGAGGGGGTAGAAACCCGGGAACAACTTGAGTTGTTGAAGGAAATGGGCTGCGATTATGCCCAGGGTTTCTATTTCACTGCCGCCGTCACATCGAATGAAATACCTGCACTCAACGCGCAGGGGTTTAAGGTTTAATGTCTTAAGTCTTAAGACGTCTTAAGACATTAGACTTTAGACTTAAAACGCCCGCGCAACGCGCGGGCTAGAGCACTTTCGTTTGTGCCTCGGCACCGCGTTCGATGAGCTGAAGGCCGTCCGGGGTGACTTCCAGGATTGTGATCGAGCAGTAACCTGGCGCGAAGTGGACGACGCGGTCATCGCCGATCGCCGCGCCGGTGGCAGTATTGATGGCGATGAAGTGACTGACGATGACGGTGTCGGCCTGGATGCTTGTCAGGGTTTCCAGCAGGGAGTGCCGCCATTGCTGCAACTCCGGGGCCAGTTCGGGCCAGCGCTGGCCGGCAATTTCCCTGAGCCACTCGAGGCGCTCTGTGAGTGCCATGCCCTCAGGTGAGGGGATCTCACCCACACGTGGTTCAATGGTCGGCGTGGTGGCCCATGCCCGGGCCAGCGCTTCGGCGGTCTCAAGGGTGCGGGCCAACGGACTGCTGAACAGGGGCAGGGGGCCAAGCGGGGCCATTTCCTGCGCCATGACCTGCGCCTGTTGGTGACCTGCGGGCGCCAGCGGCGGGTCACTGTGGCCTGACCAGTCGGCGCTGGCCTGGCCATGACGGATCAGATATAGCCGTGGCATCAGCGGGGTCATTCAGCCGGTGCGGGTGAGTACGGTGCTGCCCCAGGATAACCCCACCCCGAAGCCCGAGAGCAGCAGGGTCCGGGCTTGCTGCACGGCAGGGTCGGTCATCATGATGGGCAGTGAGGAAGACACCGTGTTGCCGTAGTCGGCGGCGAGGAAAGGGGCACGGTTTTCCTCGATTTCCAGGCGTTTGGCGATGGTGCGCACGATGTGGCGGCTGCCCTGGTGGAGCAGGAACAGGTCGACATCATCCAGTGTCAGCGCATTGAGCGCCAGCGCCCGGCGGATACTGTCGGGCACCTGTTTGGCCGAGAAATTCAACACTGCCCGGCCGTTCATGTAGAGCTGGCGCGTTTCGTCGATGACCGCCAGCTCCTCACAAATGCTGCCATCACTGCCCAGGTCAAAACGACCGATTCGCCAGACCGGCTCATCCGTCATCAGGGTGGCAGCGGCACCGTCGCCAAACAGCAGGCTGGTATTGCGATCGGCCAGATTGATGATGCGGGAGTAGGGGTCGGAAGTGACCAGCAGGCCACGCCTGAACCCCTGGCTTTGCATGAAGCCCTGCATCATGGCCAGGCCATAGACGTAACCGGAGCAGCCGAGCGACATATCAAACACGGCGCAGTTGCGTGACAGCCCCAGGCGGCCGTGAATGCGGGCGGAGGTGGGGGGCAGGCCGTAACCGTCGGGGTTCTGGGTGACCATCACCAGGCAGTCGATTTCCTCCGGGCGGACAACACCCCGGTCGAACAGCTGCTCGATTGCGAGGATACCCAGATCGGAGGCTTCCTGATCCGGAGTCTTGCGGGAAACCCGTCGCACGCCGATCTTGTCATGCAGTAATTCCGGGCTGGCTTCCAGCGCCGGCGCCCGCTCGGCATTATCCAGATAACCCGGGGGGATGTGCGCCGCCACGGCGGTGACTCCGATCCCTTGCTGCGAACTGCTGTTTGCCACGGGTCCTCCGCGTGTTGGTGCCTGTCACCCCATGCTAGTGCAAGCGCACCCGCATGAACAGGCAATGAGACGATTATATATAACGTCTCAAATAACAGCAATTAACCCGCGCCACAGGCGCGGGCGTTTTCAGTTTAAAGTTTTCAGTTTTCAGACGACTGCTCGTGCGCTTCGCGCACCTCGCTATTGCAATCAATCCGCGCCGAAGGCGCGACAGACCCGTCTGAAAACTGAAAACTGAACACTTGAAACGCCCCGCGCGGAGCGCGGGGTTAGAACCACTGGTTCTTCATTTCCAGCGTGGTGTCATCCATGGCCTGGAGCAGCTCCGCGTGGGGCTGGACCAGCGGCAGCTCGTAACGGAAGAAGTAGCGACAGGCCTGGAGTTTGCCCTGGTAGAAGGCC
>PWYF01000246.1 GCA_003567955.1 Thiotrichales bacterium | reverse complement strand
ATTTACTGCGCGCCGCAGTGGCTTCGGGCTCCGAACTCGGCCGTCAGGCCAAATCCGTGATGGAGGCCGGCGAACTGGTCTCTGATGACATTGTGTTGGGCATCATTCGCGAACGCCTGGCTGAGGCCGATGCCGAACGTGGCTTCATCATGGACGGCTTCCCCCGCAACGTGGCGCAGGCTGCGGCACTGGATGAGGTGCTGGAGGAGCTGGGTCAGCCCCTGGATGTCGCGGTGCTGCTTGACGTGGCCTTCGAGAGCCTGGTCAAGCGTCTCACCGGGCGGCGCACCTGTGCCGACTGCGGGCAGATGTACAACGTCTATTTTTCACCGCCTGCCCGGGAAGGCGTCTGCGATGCCTGCGGTGGTACCAATCTGATCCATCGCGACGATGACAACGAGCGCACCATTACCAACCGGCTGGAGGTCTACCAGCGCGAAACCCGGCCGGTGCTCGATTATTATCGTGAGCAGGGGCGTCTGGAAACGGTGCCGGGTGAAGGCGAGATCAGCGAGATTTATGCCGCGCTGGTCGACGTGATTCGGCGCTACAGCCGGATCTGATCCGGGCTCAGCCCTCAATCAGTTCCACGGCGTCGCCGGTCACATGAGCGGTGGCGCGTCCTTCCAGTACCGCCAGCATGGTCTGACCGGCAATATGTCCGCGCCAGCCCTGTAGCAGCCCCAGTTCGCGTTCTCCGCCCACCAGTCGTTCAACCTCGCGGCGACCGGCAATCATGCTGGCCGCCACATCCGCGCGTCGGGCGCACTCCCGCATCACTGCCATCAGCAAATCCACCACCGGTTCCTGCTGTGGCGTCAGCTGGCGCTCGCGGCGAGGTGGCGGCTGGCGAAGCGGTAACTCCCTGGCCCTGGCCACCACCTCGAGCACCTCGCTGGCATGGGTGCCGCCGCGACCCAGTGCCTCCCGGACACCGCGAATATGTTGCAGATCTTCCGCCGTCGCAGGTTGCCGGCGGGCAATATCCACAAGCATTTCGTCGCGTAACAGCCACTGGCGCGGGCGGTCGCGCCGCATGGCCTCGCGTTCGCGCCAGGCCGCGAGTTCACAGACGATGGTAAAGGCCTCCGGACGCAGACGGTCGAGCTGCCGCAGACGACGCCAGGCCTGCTCGGGATCGGGGCGGTAACGATTGCTGTCAGCGAGTGCGGCGAAGTCTGACGCCAGCCATGGCAGGCGGCCTCGGGCATCCAGTTGTTCGAGCAGGCGCAGATAAACCTCGCGCAGCCAGCGCACGTCATCGGCGGCATATTGCCAGGCGGCCTCGGGCAGGGGACGGCGCGACCAGTCACTGCGGGTGTGCTGTTTATCCAGTTCCACACCCAGCAATTCGTTAACCAGGCGTGCGTAGCCGATTTGCGGGGTGAAGCCGGCCAGGCTGGCGGCGACCTGGGTGTCGAATACCGGCGTGGGCACCTCGCCGAACAAGCCATGCAGCACTTCCAGGTCTTGATGGGCGGCATGGAAGACCTTGGTGCTCTGGCTGTCGAGCAGCAGTTCGCCCAGGGGCTGGAGGTCATCAATCGCCAGGGTGTCAACGCAGGCAATCTGCTCATTGTCGGCCAGCTGCACCACGCATAACTGCGGGTAATAGGTGCGTTCACGCATGAACTCGGTGTCCACGGCAAGCCACGGCCGATCGGCCATGCGCTGACAGAGCTCGCGCAACTGCGCGCCTGAATCAATAATCAATGGTTGCATGGGCGCGATTCCGGGCGCTTCAGTCGGCCCGCTTGGGACGACGGAATTCGGTGCCGTGACAATGCGCACAGGGCGGGATATGTCCGGCGCGCTTCAGGGTCAGCGGATGCTCGCAGTTTTCACAGTACAGTGTGCCGGGTCCGGCGATCTCGCCCGTGTGATAGCGGAAGTTGATGGTGCCGGTTTCACGCATGGCGGCGATTTCCGAGCGCGTGCGATCAGCGGCCCCCATCAGCATATCCAGAAAACGCGCTTCCAGTAGTTCAATGTCGAAACGCAGCCAGTCGCGCAATTCCTGACCGGTGCGGGAGAGAAAATCCCCGGCTTCGCTCAGGTCGCGCCGGATGTATTCGCCGATATGTTCGGCTTCCTCGCGACTGAGTTCGCCCAGCTCCACGGCTCGCTCGCGGGCGCGGGTGACGGCCTGGCGCAGACGGGGGCGGGTCTGATCATCGAATTCCTCCAGCGCATCGCGCACCCGCTCGAGCATCTTCTCGTAGGCATGTTCAAGCCGTTCGGCGAGCTTCTCCTCGCTTTCCTGCGTCTTGTCCTTTTCGCTGTCGCTCATGGCGTCCTCGCGTGTCGGGTCGGGTGTTGATGAAATCAACAGTAACCCCAGTATAACGATGGTGTGCGGGAGGTGACAGCGGCGATGCGCGTTGAGCCGCCCATGGCTGGCGGGTTAAGCTTTGCCCCCTCGCAAACCGGCCACACAGGGCATCATCATCACCATGGACCCGTCCTATCAGCCTGAACAGATTGAGACGCTTGCCCGCGAGTACTGGCGCGCGCACGGCACTTTCGAGGTCAGCGAAGACCCGGACAGGGAGAAATTCTACTGCCTGTCGATGTTTCCCTACCCCAGGGGCCGGTTGCACATGGGGCATGTGCGCAATTACACCATCGGCGATGTCATCGCGCGCTATCAGCGCATGCAGGGCCGCAACGTGCTCCAGCCCATGGGTTGGGACGCCTTTGGCCTGCCGGCCGAGAACGCTGCCGCCAAACACGGCGTGCCGCCGGCGCAGTGGACGCGCGAGAACGTTGACTATATGCGCGGTCAGTTGCAGCGACTGGGTTTTGGCTATGCCTGGCAGCGCGAGCTGGCCACCTGTGACCCCGACTATTACCGCTGGGAACAGTGGCTGTTCACGCGCCTGTTTGAAAAGGGCCTGGTCTACAAGAAAAACGCCGTAGTGAACTGGGACCCGGTGGATCAGACCGTGCTGGCCAACGAGCAGGTCATTGATGGCCGCGGCTGGCGCTCCGGGGCGGTGGTGGAGCGCCGTGAGATTCCCCAGTGGTTCATGCGCATCACCGATTATGCCGATGAGTTGCTGGCCGAACTGGATAATCTCGAAGGCTGGCCCGAGGCGGTGCGCACCATGCAGCGCAACTGGATCGGTCGTTCCGAAGGGGTCGAGATTCGCTTTGGCCTGGCCGGTCGCGAGGGCACGCTGGATGTGTACACCACGCGCCCCGATACGCTGATGGGGGTCACGTACATGGCGGTGGCGGCGGAGCATCCGCTGGCGCAGGCGGCGGCGGAACAGGACCCGGCACTGGCAGCGTTTCTTGAGGAATGCCGGCGCATGCAGATTTCCGAGGCCGCCATGGAAACCATGGAGAAAAAGGGCCGGGCGCTGGGCATACATGCCGTGCATCCACTGACCGGTGAGGAGATTCCGGTCTGGGTGGCCAATTTTGTGCTCATGGCCTATGGCTCCGGAGCGGTGATGTCGGTGCCGGCGCATGACCAGCGCGACTGGGAGTTTGCCCGGGCCCATGGCCTGCCAGTCAAGCAGGTGATCCGGCCGGCCGATGACAGCCCGGTGGCGCTGGAACAGGCGGCTTTCACCGACAAGGGTGTGCTGGTCAACTCGGGCGAGTTTGACGGTCTGTCGTCGAGTGAAGCCTTTGCCGCCATTGCCGACAAGCTGGCCGCGCAGGGGCGTGGCGAGCGCCGGGTCAATTACCGTCTGCGTGACTGGGGGGTCTCCCGGCAGCGCTACTGGGGCGCGCCGATCCCGATTATCAATTGCCCCGATTGCGGTGCGGTGCCGGTGCCGGATGCGGACCTGCCGGTGCGCTTGCCGGAAGACGTGGAGCTCGATGGTGCCGGCTCTCCACTCAAGCGCATGCCGGCCTTTTATCAATGTGCCTGCCCGCGCTGTGGCGGCAAGGCCGAGCGTGAGACAGACACCTTTGACACCTTTATGGAATCCTCCTGGTATTTCGCCCGCTATGCCTGCCCGGACAACGATCAGGCGATGCTGGATCAGCGCGCGGATTACTGGCTGCCGGTGGATCAGTACATCGGCGGCATTGAACACGCCATCCTGCATCTGCTGTACGCGCGCTTTTTCCAGAAGCTGATGCGTGATGCCGGCCTGAGCAGCGTGGATGAGCCTTTTGCAAACCTGCTCACCCAGGGCATGGTGCTCAAGGATGGCGCCAAGATGTCCAAGTCCAAGGGCAATACGGTGGACCCGCAGGCGCTGATTGATCGTTACGGCGCGGATACGGTGCGTCTGTTCATCATGTTTGCCGCGCCGCCGGAACAAAGTCTGGAGTGGTCGGATTCAGCCGTGGAAGGCGCGCATCGTTTCCTCAAGCGCTTGTGGCGGCTGGTGGCCGGGCACGTCGAAGCCGGGCCGCTGCCCGGACCGGTAGATTCCGGGGCGCTGGGGGATGAAGCGCGTGATATGCGTCGCCTGTTGCACCAGAGCCTGCAGAAGGTCAGTGATGACATGGGCCGGCGGCATACCTTCAATACCGCGATTGCCGCGGTGATGGAGCTGGTCAATGCATTGGGACGATTCGAGGCGGACAGCGAAGATGCCCGGGCAGTGCGTCAGGAGGCCCTGTCGGTGATTGTGCGTGCACTTGGCCCGATTGTGCCGCATATCACCCACGTGCTTTGGCAGCAGCTCGGCGGTGAGGGTGCGGTCGCCGATGCGCCCTGGCCCGCAGTGGATGAATCCGCCCTGGGTGCCGAGCAACTGGAGCTCGTGGTGCAGGTCAACGGCAAGTTGCGGGGCCGGATCCAGGTGCCGGCGGACGCGGACCGGGCAGCCATCGAGCAGGCAGCACTGGCGGAAGACAACGTCAAGCGGCATATTGACGGTCAGGCGGTGCGCAAGGTGATCGTGGTGCCGGACAAACTGGTAAATGTGGTCATATGACAACGGCTCCGATCAGGTCCCCTGTATGGCAACCGGCGCGGCTGGTGCTGGCGCTGGTGCTGTGCCTGTTACTGGTGGCCTGTGGTTTCACTCTGCGTGGCACCACACAATTATCTCCCGCCATGGACCAGACCCATATCAATCATGCCGACGGCGGCAGTCTGCTGGCACTGGATATTGCCGAGGCCCTGCAACGAGCCGGCAGTGAAATACTGCTGGAACCCCGACCCGGTGCCGCAATCCTGGAAATACAGCGGGAAGTGCTGCGTCGACGGGTGGTGGCGGTGGGTCCCGATGGTCGGGCCCAGGAATTCCAGATGCAATTGCAACTGAGCTATCGCGTGACCCGGGATGATGATGAATTGCTGGCGCCACAGTCGTTGACGCTGACCCGGGAATTCTCTGCCGGTCTGGCAGAGCGCGTGCTTGGGCGTGAATCCGAGGCCGATCAGCTTGCGCAGGACATGCGCAACGATGCCGTGCGCCTGATCATGCGGCGACTGGAACGGGTGCCGACGAGCCCCCCGGAGCCGGCTGAATGAATGTCAGGCCGGAGCAACTGGCGCGCCAGTTACAGGACGGGCTGGCGCCGGTGTACGTGCTGGGCGGTGAGGAGCCCCTGCTGATCGAGGAGGCGGCGACGGCGGTTCGAGCCGCCGCACGTGCGGACGGCTTTGAAGAACGCGAGACATTTTTCGCCGACAGCGGCTTTGACTGGCGTGAGCTGGCGGCACAAAGCCAGAACCTTTCCCTGTTTTCACAAAAGCGCTTGCTGGAAGTGCGGCTACCCGGTGGCAAGCCGGGCGCCGATGGCGCCCGGGCGCTGTCTGAATACGCCCGTGAACCGGCCGAGGATACCGTGCTCATGCTGCTGTGCGGGCGGCTGGAAGCCGGTGCCCGCAAAAGCGCCTGGTACAAGGCGCTGGACAAGGCCGGCGTCAGTGTCCAGGTGTGGCCGGTCGGCCCCCGGGAGTTGCCCGGCTGGTTGCAGACCCGCGCTCGCGAGCGGGGGCTGACGCTGGATCGTGAAGCCACCGGTCTGCTGGCCGAGCGGGTGGAAGGGAATTTGCTGGCCGCCAATCAGGCCCTGGAGCGTCTGGCGCTGTTGTATCCGGATCAACAGGTGGGCACGGCCGAAGTGCTGGAGGTCGTCGCCGACAGTTCCCGCTTTGATGTTTTTGGCTGGGTGGACGCCATACTGGGCGGGGACACCCGTCGGGCTCTGCGGGCACTGGAGAATCTGCGCGCCGGCGGTGCCGAGCCGCCTTTGCTGATATGGGCGCTGGCGCGGGAGCTTCGGGTGGTGTGCTCGGCGGCCCCCCGGGTCGGGCGGGGCGAGTCCATCCGTGCGGTACTGCAGTCCCTGGGCGTGTGGTCGCGCCGACAGCCGTTGCTGGAGTCCGCCCTGCGGCGGGCATCGGTGAAACGCTGGCATGCCTGCCTGGCCCGAACCGCCCGCTGTGAGCTGATGGCCAAGGGGGCGCTGGCCGGTAACGCCTGGGAGGAAATGCTACAATTAACCCTTCTGGCTGCCTCAACACCGGCGCGGAGACAGGCATCATGAGTGCGACGGTTCGTGACAGTGATAACGGGCTTGATGTGAAGGATTACATGACGACGCTGGGTCGCCGGGCGCGTGAGGCTGCGCGCGTGCTGGCCGCGAGCGATACGGGCACCCGCAACCGTGCGCTGGAGGCTATGGCGGCGGCGATTGAGGCCGAGGTCGATGCGCTGCGTGCCGAGAATGCACTGGATATGCAGGCCGGCCGTGAGGGCGGGCTGGATGCCGCCCTGCTGGATCGCCTGGAGCTGACCCCCGAGCGTATTGCCGGTATGGCCGAGGGACTGCGCCAGATTGCCGCGTTGCCGGACCCCGTGGGTCAGGTCAGTGAGCTGGCCTATCGCCCGTCAGGGATCCAGGTGGGGCGCATGCGGGTGCCGCTGGGGGTGATCGGCATCATTTATGAATCACGGCCCAATGTGACCGCCGATGCGGCCGGTTTGTGTCTCAAGTCGGGCAATGCCGCGATCCTGCGCGGCGGTTCCGAAGCCTTGCGCTCCAACCGCGCCATTGCCCGTTGCATCGTGACCGGGCTGGAAACCGCGGGTTTGCCCGCCGGCGCGGTGCAGGTGGTGGAAACCGCCGATCGCGAGGCAGTGGGGCATTTGATTACCATGCCCGAATATGTGGATGTGCTGGTCCCCCGTGGCGGGCGCGGGCTGATCGAGCGCATCAGCAATGAGGCCCGGGTGCCGGTGATCAAGCATCTGGACGGGGTCTGTCATGTTTATATCGACGCCGACGCCGACGAAGACATGGCGGTGGCGGTAGCCTTCAATGCCAAGACCCAGCGTTACGGCACCTGCAATACCACCGAGACCTTGCTGGTGGCCGAGGCCATTGCCGGGCGGGTGTTGCCCCGGCTGGGTGAGTGTTATGGCGAGGCCGGGGTCGAATTGCGGGGCTGTGAACGCACCCGTGAACTGCTGCCGCAGGCCGGCGTGGCGACGGATGCCGACTGGGATGCGGAGTATCTGGCGCCGATTCTTGCCATCCGTGTGGTGGCGGGTATTGATGAGGCCATGGCGCATATTGATCGGCATGGTTCCGGGCATACCGATGCCATTATCACCCGTGACTATGGTCGTGCGCGGCGGTTTGTGCGTGAGGTGGATTCCAGCTCGGTGATGGTTAATGCCTCAACGCGCTTTGCCGACGGCTTTGAGTATGGCCTGGGTGCGGAAATCGGCATCAGCACCGACAAGCTGCATGCGCGTGGCCCGGTCGGCCTGGAAGGACTGACGACCTGCAAGTGGGTGGTGTATGGCGAGGGGCATGTGCGGCAGTAAGTGCTTTTCCGGGGTGGCGGTCCACGCATGATCCTCGGCATCTGCGGCGGCACCTTTGATCCTG
This sequence comes from Thiotrichales bacterium, assembly GCA_003567955.1. Classification (GTDB taxonomy): domain Bacteria; phylum Pseudomonadota; class Gammaproteobacteria; order UBA5335; family SLRW01; genus SLRW01. The sequence continues at coordinate 11,162 of PWYF01000246.1, read as the reverse complement.
TCCATTACGGTCACCTGCGCCCGGCGCTGGAGGTGATGGACGCCCTGGCGCCCGCTGAGATCGCTTTTGTCCCCAATGCGCAGCCGCCGCATCGAGACGCGCCTGGTGCGTCGCCGGCACAACGTTTGCGGATGCTGGAAGCGGCCGTGGTCGGGCAGCCCGGGTTTTATGTGGATCGTCGGGAGCTTGACCGTGAAGGGCCTTCCTGGATGGTGGATACCCTGGCCTCACTGCGAGAAGCGCATCCCGGGCGCTCCCTGTGTCTGTTGCTGGGCACGGATGCCTTTGCCGGTCTGCCGGGGTGGCACCGCTGGCGGGATTTGCTGTCGCTGGCACACCTTGTCGTGATGCAGCGTCCCGGCTGGACGATCCCGGAAAGCAGGGATCTGGAACGCCTGCTTGGCCGTTATCGAATCCGTGATGCCCGTGCGTTGCATGATAAACCCGCCGGTTGTATCTGGCTGCAAAGCGTCACCGCGCTGGATATTTCGGCCACGCGTATCCGTACCCTGGCCGCCACCGGTCGTAATCTGCGTTATCTGCTGCCAGAGCCGGTGCGCGAAATCATTGAACAAGAGGGATTGTATGGCGACTCCGGATCAGCCTGAAATGAGTGTGGAAGCCCTGCAACAAAAGGTGGTTGATACGCTCGAGGATATGAAGGGCGTGGATTTGCGCGTGCTGGATGTGCGCGGAATGACCACGGTGACAGACGTGATGGTCGTGGTCAGCGGTAATTCCGGCCGTCATGTGCGTGCGCTGGCCGGCGAGCTGGTCAAGCAGCTCAAGGACGCCGGGGTGCAGCCACTGGGCGTGGAAGGCGAGGAGCAGGGTGAATGGGTGCTGGTGGATCTGGCGGATGTGGTGGTGCATGTGATGCGGCCCCAGGTGCGCGAGTTCTACAACATCGAGAAGCTCTGGAGTGTGGCCGACGAGGCCCGGGGCTCGGGTGACAGTTCGGCCCCGTCGTCCTGATGAAATGCCACCTGATTGCCGTGGGTCGGCGTATGCCTGACTGGGTCAATGCCGGCTATCAGGAATATGCCCGGCGTCTGGGGGGGCAGTTGCAGTTGCAGTTACACGAAATATCCCCGCACCGGCGCAGTTCGCGTGATTCCCCCGAACGGGCCATGCAGATTGAGGGTGAGCGCCAGTTGGCGGCGGTGCCCGGTGGTGCCCGGGTGATTGCACTGGATGAAGGGGGGGCAGCCTGGTCAACGCGGACGCTTGCCGGTCAGCTGGAACAGTGGTTGGGTGGCGGGCAGGATATTGCCTTTCTGATCGGTGGCGCAGATGGCCTGGCGCCGGCGTGTCTGCAGGCCGCCGAGACGCGCTGGTCACTGTCAGCGCTGACCTTGCCGCATGGCCTGGTTCGGGTGGTGGTGGCGGAGCAGCTCTACCGGGCCTGGTCGTTGTTAAATAATCATCCTTACCACCGGGCCTGATGCCATGCGCCTGATCACACTTGCCCGGCCCGTGATTCTGGCCTCCGCCTCGCCCCGCCGCGCCGAACTGTTGCGCCAGATTGGCGTGGCCCATGAAGTTCAGCCCGCCGATATTGATGAAATCCCCGGACCCGGAGAACCGGCCGACGCCTATGTCCGGCGCATGGCGCTGGAAAAGGCACGGGCCACGGCGGCCGCGCCTGATCGGGTGGTGCTGGGCGCGGATACCGCCGTGGTGCTGGGCGAGACGATCCTGGGCAAGCCGCGTGATCGTGACCATGGCCTGGCGATGTTGGCGCAGCTTTCCGGGCGGACCCACCGGGTGCTGAGCTCCGTCGCGGTGTCTCGCGGCGGCACTGAGCGGGTTGTGCTCAGTGTCAGTCGGGTGCGTTTTCGTGTGATTACGCCCGTCGAGGCGGTGGCCTACTGGGACAGTGGCGAGCCCTGTGACAAGGCGGGTGGCTATGCCATTCAGGGGCTGGGTGCGGTTTTTGTGGCACGCTTGTGCGGGAGTTATTCCGGCGTGATGGGATTGCCGCTTTACGAAACCGCGCGCCTGCTGGAGGAATCGGGGCATGAGTGAGGAGATTCTTGCCAACGTCAGCGCCGAGGAAACCCGGGTGGCCCTGGTCGAGGACGGTGTGTTGCAGGAGGTGCTGATCGAGCGGGCCGGCGCCCGCGGGATCGTGGGCAACATCTATACCGGGCGGGTGCAACGGGTGCTGCCGGGGATGCAGTCGGCTTTTGTGGATATTGGCCTGGAGCGCAGCGGTTTTCTGCATGTGGGCGACATGGTCGAGAGCCGCCAGGAAGACGAGGTTGGCACGGTTGGTGATAACGGCGAATCAGGCAGTGAACGCAATCGGGCGCGTATCGAAACCCTGTTGCGAGAGGGGCAGGATGTGCTGGTTCAGGTGCGCAAGGATGCCCTGGGTACCAAGGGGGCTCGCCTGACCACCCGGATTACCCTGCCGTCCCGTTATCTGGTGCTGATGCCGGGGTTGCGGCGGCTCGGGATTTCGACCCGCATTGCTGACGAGGCCGAGCGCGAGCGCCTGCAGGCGATGGCTGATGAGCTGCGCTGCGAGGGGCTGGATGCCGGTTTTATTGTGCGTACCGCCGGCGAGGGCGCCAGCAGCGAATCGCTGTTGGGGGATATGCGCTTTCTGTGCAAGCTGTGGGGATCGATTCTGGAGCGTGCCCGCCAGGCTGCCCCCGGCACCCTGATCCACGGTGATCTCCCTCTGGTGATGCGAATTTTGCGTGATCTGCTCGATACCCGGGTGGAGCGGGTGCGGATAGATTCCCGCGAGAGCTGGCAGCAGGTGCAGGATTTTGTGGAACGATTTATTCCGCAAACCCCGGCCCGTATAGAACACTACGATGACAACCGGCCGATTTTTGATCTCTACGGGGTCGAGGATGAAATCCAGCGTGCCCTGCAGCGCCGGGTGGACCTCAAGTCAGGCGGCTATCTGGTGATTGACCAGACCGAATCGATGACCACCATTGATGTGAACACGGGTGGTTTTGTGGGCCATCGCAATTTCGATGAAACCATCTGCAAGACCAATCTTGAGGCCGCGCGCGTGATTGCCCGCCAGCTGCGCCTGCGTAACCTCGGCGGCATTATCATCGTTGATTTTATCGATATGGAGCATGACGAGCATCGCCGCCAGGTGCTGCGGGTACTGCGCCAGGCGGTGGAAAAGGACCTGGCCCGGGTCAGTGTGGGCGAGCTTTCGCCGCTGGGCCTGGTTGAGATGACCCGCAAGCGTACTCGCGAGAGTCTGGAACAAGTCCTGTGCGAGCCTTGTCCTACGTGTAGCGGACGCGGCTTCGTCAAAACCGCCCAGACCGTGTGCCTGGAAATTCAGCGTGAAATCCAGCGCGAAGCGCGCCAGAGTGAGGCTGAAGGCTTTCTGGTGCTGGCGTCTCCCGGAGTAATCGAGCGACTGCTGGACGAAGATGCCGCCACACTGGCCGGTCTGGAAGCCTCGCTCGGACGTCCGGTCCGGCTGCAGGCACAGGACATGTATGATAACGAACAGTTTGATGTTGTAGTGGTCTGAGCCCTGCCGGCAGGGTTCCGGCAGACGCCACCACTGAGCGCGGGGCCGCCATGTACCGTATTGTCCGACGTTTTCGTACCGCCGCCCTGATCACCCTGGCTACGCTGATTGTGCTGGCCGCCGTGCTGGTATCCGTGTTCCGGGTGCTGGCTCCGCAGGTGCCGGAATACCGCGCCCAGATTGAACAGGTGGCCAGCGAGGCTGTGGGCCAGCCGGTGACGGTGGGGGATATTGACGCCCGCTGGCAGGGGCTGGGTCCGGAGGTGCGATTGCTGGATGTGCGCCTGGGCGAGGCCGATGGTGAACAACTGGAACTGGGTGAGGTACGGGTACGTTTCGGTCTCCCGCACCTGATTCGCCAGCAGGCACTGCGCCCCGACCGCATCAGCGTGCTGCGTTCACGTCTTTTTGTGCTGCAGGATGAAACGGGGCAATGGCATCTGCGCGGCCTGGACCCGGCCACCATGGATGCCGGGGAAGCTGCGCCGGGGCAGCGGCCCTGGGAGGCGATTGTGCCCCTGCTGGAAGATTTTGGCCGACTTGCCCTGCGTGACAGCACCATTGTCATGCGTTCTCCGCTGACCGGCGATGCCCTGCTTGAATTCACGGACATCAATCTGTTGCTGGATTCAACCGGCACCCGGCATCAACTTGAGGCCGAAGTGGGGCTGCCGGGGATTTTCGGGCGCTCTCTGGAGCTGGAGCTGGACGCCACCGGCCCCCTGGCCCAGCCCGGTCGCTGGAATGGTGATCTCTATATCAACGGCCGCGGCCTTCGCCCCGGCGATTTTTTTGCCGAGTATCTGGGCGAAGGCATCGAGCCCGGCGAGTCGCGCGCGGACATCGAGCTGTGGAGTCACTGGCAGGGCGGTGATCCGCAGCGCATTACGCTGGATTACAAGGCCGAACAGATTGGCCTGCCCGCCCGCCGCGGCTATCCCGCAGCCATGCTGGATGAATTTTCCGGGCGCGTAGTGTGGCGGCAATTGCGTAACGGCTGGCGAGTCGATGCCAGCCGACTGGGCTTGTCGCTGGATGGCCGGGCCTGGCCAGGTGACAGTCTGAGCGTGGAAGTCACCCGGGGGCCAGAGGGTCGGGTGAGTTCGCTTTCAGGGCTGCTTGATTATCTTGATCTGGAGGACGTGCATCGCTTGCTGGTGGCCTTGCCGGACGGGGTGCTGGAAGATCGCCTGCTGACCGGGCTGGATACCCACCGCCCCGAGGGTGAGATCCGACGCCTGGATCTGGCCATGACATTGCCTGATGATGAACCGCCGCAGATTAATCTCGATGTGCAACTTGTGGGCCTGGGTTGGCAGGGTCAGCAGATGATTCCTGGCGTGACCGGAGTGGATGGCACGCTGCGCGTACGTGATAACAGCGCTTCGCTTGATCTTGACAGTTCACAACTGGCGCTGGATTACTCCGCTGTTTTTGGCACCGATTGGTTGCCTGCCCGGGTCCGGGGGCAACTGGGCCTGCATCGCGCCGGTAACGGCTGGGTGTTGGAAGGGCAACAGATCGATTTTGTGCATCCCCATGGCCGTGCCGAAGGGCGTTTTGCAGTTGAATTACCTGAAGACGGGGCGCCCTATCTTGATATCAGCGGTGAATTCGGGGGGCTTCAGGTCGCAGAGACGGGTGCCTATCTGCCCCGCAATGTCATGCCCGAGACCGTTGTCACCTGGCTGGAGCAGGCCCTGCTCGACGGCGAAGTTGCTTCCGGCCGTATTGTGTTGCAGGGCCGTGCGGATGAATTCCCCTTTGATGAAGCCGGTCAGGATGGCCTGTTCCGGGTGGCGGGTGAAGTCAATGGCGTGAGGCTGGATTTTGATCCCGAATGGCCGGATGTGCTTGAGCTGGACGGCGAGCTGTTATTTGAAGGCGCGGGTATGCGCATCAGCGGGCGCAGCGGCACCCTGCAGGGCGCAAAACTCTCCTCGGTGATGGCCGAAATCCCCGATCTCTCGGAGGGTGAGCTGTCTATTCAGGGGGTCGCCGAAGCCCATGGCGATGCCCTGGCCGGGGTGCTCAGAAACAGCCCGCTGGGCGGGGCACCGGGGCACGTGGCTCAGGGGCTCAGCGGGGGCGGGCCGGCGGAACTGGGGCTGTCACTGGCTATCCCGCTGACCCGTGCGCAAGACACCCGGGTTGATGGTGTGCTGCGCTGGCATGATGCCACCCTGGCGCATGATTTCTGGCCCGCCTCGCTGGACCAGATCAACGGCGAACTGCATTTCTCCAACGAGCGTCTGTACGCCCGCGGAATACAGGCCCGCATGCTGGGTGACCCGGTGACGCTGGATATTAATCATCAGCTCAGGGACGGGGTAGACGGCCACATCAACGTGATTGAGGCGCGGGGCACGGCTTCGGCGCGGGCGTTATCAATCCTGGCCCGGGCCCCGGAGCCGTCGCCCCTGTCGGGCCAGACACAGTGGAATGCCCGTATTGAGGTGCCCCCCGGCGACAGTGATGAGTCGCTGACCTGGCGACTGACGTCCTCCCTGCACGGTCTGGCGGTGGATATGCCTGAACCTTTGGCCAAGCCGGTAGATGATCGCCGGGTGGTGAGAGTCTTCGGAGAGGTCTGTTGCGAGGGGCAGCGCAACATGGATATTCGTTACGGTGATGTGGCCTCGGCGCGCTTGAGGTTCGAGTCCGGGCCCGGGACGCCGGCCTATCTGAGGCGCGGTCTGATTGCGATTGGCGCCGAGTATCAAGGCTTGCCCGAAAGTGATGGTGTACACATCCGGGCCCGCATGCCCGAGCTGGATACCCGGGATATCCAGGCCTGGATGCCTGACGCGCAAACCCCTGTGGAGCCGGCTATGACCTTGCCTGAAGCCTTGCCGGCATGGCTGTCATCGCTGGATGTGGCACTGGACACCCTGCACTGGGCCGACAATACCCTGGAGCAGGTGAACCTGCGCATGCAGCGCGAGGATGATGGGGCCGCCGGGGTGCAGGTCAGCACGGCCCTTTTCAGTGGCCAGGCGCAGCTGCCGGCGGATCTGCGCCAGGGGTTGTGGCGCGTGGATCTGGACCGTGTCAATTTGTTGCCGCGGGATGATCAGATCGACGGCCAGCGTGGCTGGCTGGATGATGTCGATCCTCGCCTGTTGCCGCCCATAGACCTGAATGTGGCGGATGTGCAGTTTGGCGAATGGCCCCTGGGTCGGCTGGAAGCGCAGCTGCGGCCGCGCAACGATGGTGTGCGGGTGGAAGAGTCCACCATGGCCAGCGATGATTTGCGGGTGCGTGTTGAAGGCGACTGGCGCCGTGACCAGAATGGCGCCGATCACTCTGATTTCCGCATTCATATGCGCAGTGGCGCACCTGACGTCACTGCCAAAAGACTGGGCTATGAGCCCTTGCTGGAGGCGCGTCGTGCGGTTCTGGATCTGGACCTGGCCTGGCCGGGCAACCCGGCAGCCATCGATCTGGCCGAGGCCCGGGGTGATGCCCGCTTGCGTGTCCGGGACGGCGCCCTGCTGAATGTGGAGCCGGGCGCGGGGCGCTTCTTTGGTCTGGTCAGCGTGTACGCCCTGCCGCGGCGGTTGAGCCTGGATTTCGGGGATGTGATTGGCAGTGGCATGGCCTTTGATTCCATTGATGGCAATTTCGATATCGGTGATGGCCAGGCCTACACCCGTGATCTGGAAATTGTCGGCCCCGCCGCTGAAGTACGTGTAAGCGGACGTACCGGGCTGGTTGATCGGGACCTGGACCAGCGGGTAGAAGTCACGCCCAGCGTTTCTTCCGGGGTGGCTCTGGCGGGCACCGTGGCCGGTGGGCCGGTGGTGGGTGCGGCCCTGTTTGTGATGCAGGAGATGTTGCAGCGCCCGCTGGGCCGTATCACCCGTACCCGCTACCATATTCATGGCAGCTGGGATGACCCGTCGGTGGAGCAGGTTGAGGAAGGTCTGGCGGCGGCCCCGGTACGGCCCGTTGATGAGGCCGATCAGGCCGGACAGGAGGCGCAATGACGAGGATGCGTTTCGGCATTATTGCCGCGGTGCTGTGGTGTGTTATGCCGGTGGGTCACGCCCAGGAGACAGGCACGGCGGTGCCGTCATCGCTGTGGGCCGCGCCCCGCAGTGCTGCGGTGGTGGTGGCAGAGCCCGTGATTGCCGAAGCCGTGGCTGCCTGGCATGCCCAGCCGAGGCGGGTGATTGTGGTGCGTCATGGTGCCGGCGAGAGCGCCGAGTTACAGGCGGGCGAGCTGCGCGGCTGGCTGGTGGCGCTGGGCGTGCCTGCCGACGCTATTGATGTGCGTCTCAGTGAAGATGCTGGCGACCGGCTCCGGTTGCTGGTTCGTTAATTCGGCGGGCATTCCCCGGCGGGAGAAAATAGCGTGAGCGAAAAGGTGGCGGCCCTGCAGATGTGTTCGGGCCCCGAGGTCAAGGCCAATTTGCGCGAAGCCCGTGAGCTGCTTGCGGTTGCCGCCGGAGAAGGCGCCCGGCTGGCCGTACTGCCGGAGAATTTTGCGCTCATGGGGCGCAACGAGCACGACAAGCTGGCCGTTGCTGAAGCCGACGGCAAAGGTCCGATACAGGATTTTATCGCCGCTGAGGCCGCCCGTCTCGGGCTCTGGATTGTCGGCGGCACGGTGCCTCTGGCGGGGCCGGATCCGGCGCGGGTGTGGCCGGCCTGTCTGGTGTATGACGCCAGCGGACGGCGGGTGGCGCGCTATGACAAAATTCACCTGTTTGATGTGGATTTGCCGGACAGCGACGAAAGTTACCGTGAGTCGGATACCCTGCTGGCGGGCAATCAGGTGCAGGTCATCGATAGCCCGCCGGGTCGTCTGGGGCTGGCAGTCTGCTACGATTTGCGCTTTCCGGAGATGTTCCGGGCGCTGGTGGATGCCGGGGCGGAAATTATTGCGCTGCCTGCGGCTTTTACCGCCACCACCGGCGCGGCACACTGGGAACCGCTGTTGCGCGCGCGCGCGATTGAAAACCAGTGTTTCATGATCGGTGCGGCGCAAAGCGGTCATCACGCCAGTGGTCGCCAGACCTGGGGTCACAGCATGATTGTTGATCCCTGGGGGCGGGTGGTTCTCAGCGCCCGGGACCAGGCCTTCGGGTCGGTGGTGGCCGATATTGAGCTTGAACGGCTGGCACAAGTTCGTCAGCAATTTCCGAGTCTGCGTCACCGGCGCGAATGGCATGAAGGCCGGGTCAGGCGCTGACAAACCCTGCCACAAGAATTGAGGAGTCCGGAGCCTATGGGCGCTCCCGCATTACAGCTGGCACGCGAGAATATTCTGGAACAATCCGGCCTGGGCGAATCCGACCTGCAGCGGGTGCTGGACAGTTTGTCCGCGCGCGATGTGGACGCCGCCGATTTGTACTTTCAGCATGCCCGCCGTGAACACTGGATGCTGGAAGATGGCGAGGTTCGTAATGCCGCCTATAACGTGGATCAGGGCGTCGGTGTGCGGGTCAACAGCGGCGGCAAAACCGGCTTTGCCTATTCCGACGAAATCGCCTTGCCGGCACTGGAATCAGCCGGTCGCGCGGCGCGCGCGATCAGCCGCCAGGGCGCCAGTCAGGGGGTGCAGGCCTGGCGCAATGGGGATGAGCCCCCGGCCTTGTACCAAAGCAGCGACCCCCTGGGGAGTTTGAGTGAAACTGACAAACTGGCCTTGTTGCAGGAGGCCGACCGGGTCGCACGTGCTGAAGACCCGAAAGTGAGCGAGGTCATGGTGTCACTGGCCGGGCAGTACGAAACGGTGCTGGTGGCGGCCATGGACGGCACGCTGGCTGCCGATGTGCGACCCCTGGTGCGCATGAGCATCACAGTGATCGCCACCGACGGCAATCGGCGTGAGCGCGGCAGTGCCGGTGGCGGCGGGCGCTACGGTTACGATCAGCTGCGCACGGGTGGCCAGGTCGCACAATGGGCGCGCGCCGCGGTGCGCGAGGCGCTGATCAATCTGGACTCTATAGCTGCGCCGGCGGGCACCATGCCGGTGGTGCTGGGCCCGGGCTGGCCGGGCATTCTGCTGCACGAGGCTGTCGGGCACGGGCTGGAAGGTGACTTCAATCGCAAGGCCAGCTCGGCCTTCAGTTCACTGATGGGTCAGCGGGTGGCATCAAAGCTGTGTACCGTGGTGGATGACGGCACGCTCCCGGGCCGCCGGGGCTCGCTGAATATTGATGACGAGGGCACGTCCACCGGCTGCAACACCCTGATCGAGAATGGCATCCTTACCGGCTACATGCAGGATCGGCTCAATGCTCGCCTGATGGGGGTGGCGCCCACCGGTAACGGCCGTCGGGAATCCTACGCCCACCTGCCCATGCCGCGCATGACCAATACCTTCATGCTCAATGGTCCGCATGACCCCGAAGAGATTATTGCCAGCGTCGATCGCGGGCTGTATGCAGTCAGTTTTGGCGGCGGCCAGGTGGATATTACCTCCGGCAAGTTCGTGTTTTCCGCCAGCGAGGCCTGGTTGATCGAGAACGGCCGGATCACCCGGCCGGTGCGGGGCGCCACGCTGATCGGCAACGGGCCGGATGTGCTGACCCGGGTGAGCATGGTCGGCAACGATATGCAGCTCGACAGCGGTATCGGCACCTGTGGCAAGGAAGGGCAGAGCGTGCCTGTGGGCGTGGGTCAGCCGACGCTGAAAGTGGATGCCCTGACCGTCGGGGGCACGGAACAGGGGTAATCAAACATCTGCCGGCTGACGGCGGGTTATCGGGGGGATGATGTCGGGCGACAACCAGCCACATAGACTGCCGCTTGAGGACGTACCGGAAGCGCTGCACGAAGAACTGAGGGTGGCTTGCGATCAGTACCTGGAGCAGCCCGGCGTGGATGCCTCGGCGCCCTGGCCGCAGGGGCTTTCGGCGGCGACCGTGGCCCGGGTCTGGGCCAGCAGCCGCTTTGTGGCGCGCTGGTGTGTACAGCATCCCGACGCCTGGCATGAACTGGCTGCCGGGGGCTGGTTGTCGGCGCAGGCGCCAGAACAGCCGGTGTCTGAACGGCTGCGTGCAGCACTGGCCGACTGCGAGGATGACACGGCGGTGATGCGTGCCCTGCGGGTCCTGCGCAATCGCGAAATGGTGCGTATTGCCTGGCGCGACATTGCGGGGGAAGCGCCGCTGGAAGCGACGCTTGAGGATCTCTCCGCGCTGGCCGATGGCTGCATTGATGCGGCCCTGGCCTGGGCCCATGAAGCCCTCGCGCAAAAACATGGTCAGCCCCGCAGCCGTGACGGTGAGCCCCAGCAGCTGGTGGTGGTGGGCATGGGAAAACTCGGCGGGCGCGAGCTGAACTTCTCCTCCGATATTGATCTCATTCTGGCGTTCCCCGAGGCCGGCGAAACTGACGGCGAACGCTGTCTGGACAACGAAGTCTTCTTTACCCGCGTGGGGCGCAAACTGGTGTCGCTGCTCAATGAGCGCACCGCCGACGGCTTTGTGTTTCGCGTGGACACCCGGCTGCGCCCCTTTGGCGACAGCGGGCCGCTGGTGCTCAGTTTTGCCGGCATGGAGGCCTACTACGAAACCCATGGCCGGGCCTGGGAGCGCTACGCCCTGATCAAGGCGCGGCCGGTGGCCGGCGACCTTGAGCAGGGCGAGGTGTTGATGACCCTGCTGCGACCCTTTGTCTACCGGCGCTATCT
>PWYF01000267.1 GCA_003567955.1 Thiotrichales bacterium | reverse complement strand
CGGTGAAATCAAGCTTCCAGTGCCCATCATCCAGAGGGCTGTCGGGCCGGCACAGGGCCTCATCCATCACCGGCGTTTCGCAGGCAAGAGCCAGCGCCTCGCCACCATCCACTACCCGGGCGGCGAGTGTTTCAGGGGCCACTACAGCGCTGCCGGCCTCCCAGGCCAGGTGGAATACAGGCCGGGAATCATTGGTCCAGCTTCCACTGGTCGGGGCGAGTACACTCAGCCGGGGCGCAGTGACGGCCGGCACATGCACGGCAAGATCACGCCAGTGTTGCTGCTCAGGGAGTGTGAGAACCTTTGCCTGCTCGCCATCTGCGTCAATCAGCACGGCACGCTGCGAGCCCAGCAACCAGACCCCGGGCTTGTCGGCCGCCGTCTCCATGGCCAGCAACGGCGCCAACAAATCCAGCAGCACAAAACGGTAGTCCGTAATCGCCAGACTGGTGTCCAGTTGCAGCAAGTGCACACCGCCGCCGGCCCAGATGCCACCCGAGCCATCGGCAGCCAGATGCTCAATACCGGGGAAAAACAACTGCCGGGTGTCGCCAGAAACCGGATCATGGCTCAGAAGCCGCAGCCGCGTCGCCATCAGCAGACGCTCCTCGGCCGGCTCCCAGACCAGGGCGCGTGGCGAACGCCGCATACGCCGGGAATCCAGCAAGGCCCCGCTACCGTCGTAGCTGAGCACACCTCGCGAGGTGCTTACCCAGACACGCGCCTGGCCTTCAACCCGCCCCGCCGCCAGGGCATGGGCCACGCCCTCGCCCCGGGGCAGCGCCGTGCTGGCCAGCACCTGGCCTTCAGGCCCCACATGCAGCAAGCGGCGCTTTTGCAAAACCCACACACCAACCGCGCCCGGATCACCTGCCATAGCCACTGGTGGCTCACCCAGCCCCTGCCCCGGGCCGGGCAAGGCAATCACCTGCTGCAATTCACCGTTGAGAGTGTACTGACGCAGCTCTCCACGGCCCAGCGCCCACAACAGGCCCCCTTGATCATCCACAACCAGGGCGTGAAAGCCGTGAGGCGGATGCTCGATACGCGTTGTAACCGCACCTTCATCATCGGCGGTAACTTCAAGCGCACCATCCGCACTGGCCAGCCACAGGGAGCCATTGCCGCGCAGGCCGTCACTCGCGGCCAGGGCAATTGCGCCCAGCAGCAATGCCACGACAGCAAACGCGGAGAAGATAAAAGCGAAACGGGCCCGAGAAGAGGCAAGAGTGGCCATATTGCGATCCCTGCAATAAAACGTCACATTCCCTGTGTCAGGGGGCGCTTGATACGACCTTCCTCGCCGCGCGCCTCCCGGCACCACCTGATATTCAACCTACCTTCGCGAATCCAGAACTGTCAAGCGACAGCTACGCCGAAAACTCAGCACCCATAAACAAGACGCCGATGCCCTCATCCATCAATCTCGGACATCCGCAACAACTGGCTACTTCGCCGCACCGTCAAAATATCAATCTGGTTTTTGACGCTGTAGATGACCCGGTACGCCCCGAATATCACCTCTCTGATACGACGCGACCCCACCTCGGGAACCATACGCCCGCTTTCAGGGAAGTCAGCTAACCGCGCCACAGCGGCAAACAAATCCTCAACCCATTGCACTGCTGCTTCCGGCTTGTCTTCCGCGATGTATCGGGCGATATCCTCCACGCGCTCGAGCGCCAGCGGCGACCAGACAATTTTCATTGAGCCAGCCGGTGCAGAACCCGCGCCTTCGCGTCTTCATGAGCAACGCCTTCGCCAGCGGCAATCTGCTCTTCGGCCTTGTATACCTCTTCAAGCACTTCCAGGCGCGCTTGCATACTCTCGTACTCATGGACACCCACCAGCACGGCAACACCCCGCCCCCGCTGCGTCAGCACCATAGGTCGGCGGGTTTCCTGGATCTGCTTTACAAACCTGGCCACCCCGGCCCGGAATTCAGACAGAGGGCGAATATCTTCATCTACACGAACCCTTGACATTGAAGCCACCTCAGTACAAAAAGACGTACATCATAATGTACGAAAACACCCCGCCCCCGCAAGCTCTGACCGATACCCCCTAGTCACCCATGCCCCTGCCCCCAACCAAACCGGCGAAGCCGCCCCCACCGCCATCAGCCACCCGCGCTTTTGACCTTACCCCCCTTAGAGGCCACTGAGCATCGCAGGGATTTCGGGAAAAGGCCCGAAGGGGCGCCGCATGGACGCGGCGCGTCGGTCATCAGGCCATGGACGGCCTGTTGACCGACCCCCCGAAATCCCGAGAAGCGCAGGGGACCCCGAAGGGGTGGCCGACAGGGGTGTCCTTCTTTTGGTTACTTTTCTTGGACAAGCAAGAAAAGTAACCCGGCCGCGGGACGGAATCCCGCCCTAAATCAAACCGTGCGCTTAGCGCACACAACCCCCACCCGGTTATACTGCCCCCTTGTTGATCCTGGCGAAGCGCCCTCCTTCCCCGCAGGACAAAAATGATGGCGACAACAAACCCCGGATACTCGAAAATTACCGCCATGAACGCCGCAGATAGCGCCACGATCGAAGCAGATGTGCGCCGGGCGCTGGCCGAAGACGTAGGCGACGGCGATCGCACGGCGCTGCTGGTACCGGCCAGCAAGCGCATGCGGGCACGGGTCATCAGCCGCGAGGCCGGCGTGCTGTGCGGGCGGCCGTGGTTCGAACGGGTGTTCTCGGCGCTCGACCCCGGGGTCAGCATCCGCTGGCAGGTGGCCGAAAGCGACACCCTGGCGCCGGAACAGACGATCTGTACGCTCAACGGCCCGGCGCGGGCCTTGCTCACGGGTGAGCGCACGGCGCTGAACTTCCTGCAGACCTTGTCCGGCACCGCCACCACCACGGCGCGTTATGTCGAGGCCGTGCGTGACAGCGGCGCGGTCATCCTGGACACCCGCAAGACCCTGCCCGGCCTGCGCCTGGCACAGAAATACGCGGTGCGCTGCGGCGGCGGCCAGAACCACCGCATGGGCCTGTATGACATGGTCCTGATCAAGGAAAACCACATTGCCGCCGCCGGCTCCATGGCCGCAGCGGTACGCAGCGCCCGCGACCGCTGGCCGCGTATCCCGGTGGAGGCGGAAGTGGAAACCCGGGATGAACTCGCCGAGGCGCTCTCCGCCGGCGCCGATATCATCATGCTGGATAATTTCGACCTGGCCGGCATCCGCGAAGCGGTCAAGCTGACCGGCGACCGGGCTGAAGCCCACCCTGAGCAAGCCCGGCCACAGCTTGAGGTCTCCGGCAATGTCGGCCTTGAAGGCCTGGCCGAGCTGGCCGCCACCGGCGTCGACCGCATCGCCGTGGGCGCCCTGACCAAGCATGTGCAGGCGCTGGATCTCTCCATGCGCTTTGAGTCATAACCTCACCTTGTTAAGGTTGACCCCATGAAACCCTGCATCCACCGCATTTCCGCACTCCCGGCGCTGGTCGCCCTGCTGCTGGCCGGCTGCGGGGATGTGGGTCTGGTCGAGATCCCCCTGTGGGATCTGGAAGAAGATGAAGAACAGGCGACGGTCTCTGAAGTGGTGATCGGGCAACCCGACGCCACCTCCAGCGGTCCGCGCGCAGAAAACCCCGCCGCCAACACGCTGAATGCCCCGCGTGGCAATATGCTTTGGCACGACAGTCAACTATTTATCCCGGACACCCTCAATCACCGGGTCCTGATTTTTAACGGCATCCCAAACACCCCCGACCCCGAAGCGAACGCGGTGCTGGGGCAGCCCGACCTTGATTCCGGCGCGCCGGATTCCCCCCAGGCTGACAACCTGTTCCGCCCGCGCACGGTGGCCGCCAGCAATGACAATGTGTTTGTCATCGCCGACACTGAAAACCACCGGGTGCTGATCTGGGACGAACCACCCCAGAGCCAAAGCGACACACCCGATACGGTGCTCGGGCAACCGGATTTTCAGTCTGCAGTCGACGCCTGCACCGGCGGCGACACCATGCGAGACCCCACCAGCGTATGGCTGGACGGCAATCGGCTGATTGTCGCCGACAGCGGCAACCATCGGGTGCTGATCTGGGACGGGATCCCCGACACCAATGGCGCGGCCGCTGATTTAGTGCTGGGGCAGGAAGATGCCGTAAACTGTTTCCCCAACCGCGGCGACGTGGTCGAGGCCGACACGCTCAACAACCCCACCGACATCTGGAGCGACGGGACAGTATTGCTGGTGGCCGACAGCGGCAATCATCGCGTGCTGATCTGGGACACCCTGCCGAACACCACCGGCAGCGCCGCCGATACCGTCATCGGCCAGGCCGACATGCAAAGCGGACTGGCCAACGGCCCGGACGGGCTCACCTCGGACAGCGAGTTGAACAACCCCCGCTACCTCGCCGTCAGTGACACGCGAATCTTCATTGCCGACAGCAACAATGCCCGCATTGTCATCCTCTACGAACTTCCGGACAGCAACGGCGCGAGCTTTGACAGCGTAATGGGCCAGCCCGATTTCGAGACCGGTACGGTGCGTCCGGTCGAAGCCGGCAATTTCAGCAATCCCTCCGGCCTGCTCTGGACCGGCAACCGCCTGCTGGTCGCCGACCAGGGCTTCTACCGGGTGCAAATCTTCCAGAACTTCCAGGACCCGCCAGACGACGACTGACCCCCGTTTAAGGAAACACTGAGTTTCCTTCAGGAAACACCAATCCAACACGCGCGGCGAAACCGCGCACCAACAAGCCG
>PWYF01000185.1 GCA_003567955.1 Thiotrichales bacterium | reverse complement strand
TTGCTTTTGGCAGCGTGTTCGGCTCCGGCACCAAGCCCGATGCGGCCAGGGTCGAACTGTCGCTGCTCACCCGGGCGCGGCAACAACTGCCCTGCCCCATTGTGGCCATTGGCGGCATCACCGCCGACAATGGCGCCGTCGTGGTCGCCGCCGGCGCCGATCTGCTGGCCGTCATCGGGGGCCTGCAACAGGGCGACCCCGAACAGGCGGCGCGACGAATAGATCAGTGTTTCATTCACCCCGGACCAGAGGAGCAACCAGACTCATGAGCGAGCACGACAACAGGCTGCAGGCGGCCCGCCGTTACATCCCGGGCGGCGTCAACTCGCCGGTGCGCGCCTTTGCCAGCGTGGGCGCCGAGCCCCTGTTCATCGAGCGCGCCGAGGGTGCGCGCGTCTACGACAGCGCGGGCCGGGGCTATATCGACTATGTTGGCTCCTGGGGCCCCATGATCGCGGGTCATGCCCACCCGGACGTCATTCGCGCGGTACAGGAAACCGCCGCGCGCGGACTCAGCTTTGGCGCCCCCACCGAGCTGGAAACCCGCATGGCGCGACGTCTGTGTGAACTGGTGCCTTCCATGGACCAGGTGCGTATGGTCAACTCCGGCACCGAGGCCACCATGAGCGCGATTCGCCTGGCGCGCGGCTTCACCGGGCGCAACCGCATCCTCAAATTCGAGGGCTGCTATCACGGCCACGCCGATTCGCTGCTGGTCAAGGCCGGTTCCGGGGCGCTCACCCTGGGGGTGCCCAATTCGCCCGGCGTGCCGGCGGCGCTGGCGGAACTGACCCTGACGGTGCCGTTCAATGATCTTGAGGCCACCCGTGCCGCCCTGCATGAATATGGCGATGATATCGCCTGCGTGATTGTCGAGCCGGTCGCCGGCAACATGAATTGCGTGCCGCCCGCGCCGGGCTTTTTGCAGGGGCTGCGCGCGGCCTGCGATGAACACGGCGTGGTGCTGATTTTTGATGAAGTCATGACCGGCTTCCGGGTCGCCCTGGGCGGCGCCCAGGCCCGCTACAACGTCACCCCGGATCTCACCACACTGGGCAAGATTATCGGCGGCGGCATGCCGGTCGGCGCCTTTGGCGGGCGCCGCGACATCATGGCGCACCTGGCCCCGGAAGGCCCCGTCTACCAGGCTGGCACCCTGTCCGGCAACCCGGTGGCCATGGCGGCGGGCCTGGCCACCCTGGAAATCATCAGCCAGGCCGACTTCCACGCGCAGCTGGAAGCACGAACCGCGCAACTCACGACCGGCCTGCGCGGACAGGCCGAACAGGCCGGCATCCCCATGGTCACCAATCAGGTGGGCGCGATGTTCGGGGTGTTCTTCACCGACCAGCCCGAAGTAAGCCGCTTTGCCCATGTCAGCGCCTGCGATACCGACCGCTTTGCCCGCTTCTTCCGGGGCATGCTGACGGAAGGGGTGTACCTGGCGCCGTCGGCCTTCGAAGCCGGCTTTGTCTCATCGGCTCATGGCGAGACGGAAATCCGTGAAACCATCGCCGCTGCCGGCCGGGTGCTGGCCACCCTCAACAACCACCCTTAGGGAAACCTGCTTCTGGTGTCTATTTTTCCGTCGTCCCCTGTCTGCTCTCCCGTCGTCCCCGCGAAGGCGGGGACCCGGCGGGCTTCGACAGACCTCTGGATTCCCGTCCCCGATCGGAGTCGAGGATGACGTTCCTGCGCGGAAATGACGAAGGGAGACGCGGGAATGACGGGGAGCGCCTGGTATGGGTTAGCCCGGGGACGGGCCAACACTTGTCATCACAGCGCCCTGCACTAGAATATGAGGAAACGCTGAGACGCGACGAATAAATCAGCGTTTCCTTAAGCGCCTGTCATGGTGGACGGGCCGGCATGGAAGCCACACAAGGAAGTGAACAATGCCTTCGATAAATGCTCGCGTGCGAGGCGGCACGCTGGTGGAAGTCCTGGTGACCGTCCTGGTCATCTCACTCGGTCTGCTGGGCATGGCGCGTCTGCAGACAGCGGCACTGATCCACGCGCACGATGCCTGGCTACAAAGCGAGGCCGTGCGCCTGAGCGCCCGCTTGTTTGACCAGATGCGCGCTAACCGCAGCGCCGCCCTGGCCGGATGCTACAACCACCCAGATGGCGGCTGTAACGCCAGCCAGGCCAGCCCCGAAGCCATGCACCGCGCCCGGCGGGAATTACAGCAATGGCTTGAGACTGTCGACACCCGTTTGCCTGCCGCCAGCGCGCAGATCAATAGCCGGCAGACAAGTGTTTTTATCGAGCTTCGCTGGCACGAGCGGGGCGAGCATGATGGGGGCGAACGTCGGCTGCGCACGGGGACACGACCATGATGCGCCCTATCCGCGGGGTCAGCCTGGTGGAGCTGATGATCGCCATGGTGCTGGGGCTGTTGCTACTTACGGTGCTGCTGCGCATATTTTCCGACTCACGCGAGGCGGTCGCGCTGCAGCAGGCGCTGATGTTGAGTGAGGGCGAAGGCGCGGTCGCCCTGGATTTGATTGCACACGACCTTCGCAGCGCCGGCAACTGGGGATGCCAACCCCGCCGGGTGCACACGGACGGCCTGCCGGGCAACAGTGCCTGGCGCAACTACACCCGCATGGTGGAGGCCTGGTCCGCCGCTGAAGCACCTGACGAGCTCCTGCCGACCACACTGGACCTGCTACCCGATAGCGATGTGCTGGCCATTCGCTTCAGCGGAAATGAACAATGGCCGGCGCTCGGGCTCAGCGGCGACACGCTGAGGCTGCCCCTGACGCAACGCGAAAGCGGCGCCTGTCCCGGCGGCGATCGTTTCAACGGCCTTTGCCCCGGCGACCCTGTTCTGGTCAGCCACTGCGGCGGCGGGCGCATCAGCCGCATCACTGATGCCGCAGAAGCCGCCAGCACTACCGGACAACTGCTGCTCACATTGCAGCCCGCGCCCCCGTTTCACCAGGCTGATACCACGGTACGGCCGGTACATACCCGGATCTGGTTCATGGCCCGACGTCGGGATGGCAGCGCCGGACTATTTATGCGCGAGGATGGCGGCCGGACACGTGAAGTCGCCTCCGGAGCGCACCAACTGACGGCCCGGTTTGCCAGCCCGGGGGCTGATTTTCTGCCGCCGGATGCCGTCGAGGGCTGGCCCACCATCACCGCAGTAGAACTGCGGCTGCAATGGCACAGTGAAGGCGGACCGGACAACGGACGAATACTGGCAACCACTACTGCAATTCGCAACCGCCTGCCCTGAATCAGGTAGCTGAAAGCAATACTGATACGTGTTGACAAAAAAACGCGTTATGCGACACCTTTCAATATCGTGTCAATATATCTGTGCGGCAGGTCAGGTTTGAACAGCTTGCAGACCGAAGACACGCAAGCGATGATGAAATTATAAGAAAAACCGGGCCCGCCAGGGAATCCGGAAGCCAAATCGAGGGAGTTACGCACCATGAAATCTTTCAACATCCGCATAACCATTCTGGCCGCAACCATACTGGCCCTGAGCGGCTGCTTCGGTGCTTCATCGGACGTCAGCTTCCAGATTCCTGATGCCGAACCGCTTGAGGACGCCCGACCGATCATCATGGTCCACGGCTTTTTCGGTTCAGCCAACCAGTACCAGACCCAGGCCATGCGCTTCAAGCAGAATGGCTATCCCAACGAAATACTGGTGGCCGTGGAGTACGACACCCTGCCCTTCCTGCTGCAGGATGGCGACGGCATGCAGGCCGTGCTCGACGAGGTTTTCGCGGAAATCGATGGCCATATCGAGACTTTCCAGAGCCAGGGCCATGAACAGGTCAATCTGATGGGTCATTCGCTGGGCACTACCGTATCACGCCAGTATCTGGCGTCTTCGCCTGAGCGTGCCGCCAGTGTGGCCCGTTACGTCAATATCGATGGCAGTGGCGGCGAGGAAGCACCCGCGGACGTGCCCACCCTGGCGATCTGGGATTTCCGTGACCGGGGGCCCATGCAAAACGCCGAGAATATTACATTCGACAACCAGGGCCATGTCGAAGTTGCTACCTCTCGTGAGGCATTCATTGAAATGTTCCGGTTTCTGCGTGACGGTGATGAACCGCCCATGCCGGAAATCATCGCCTGGCGCAATGGTACCCCGGTTGAGCTTTCCGGGCGCGCCATCGAGTTCCCGCTCAATACTGCAATCACCGACGGTACAGTGGAGATCTACAGGATCAACGGCGCGACCGGCCAACGCACCAGCCAGCAGCCCGTTTTCTCCCAGGTTCCGGACGAAAACGGCCACTGGGGACCTTTTGCTGCCAGGGCCGGCGCCCATTATGAGTTCGTGATTGCCCGTGACGGGGTCGTGGATCAGCATTCCTTCAGCGAACCTCCCGTGCGGGACAACCATATGATCCGCTTGCTCACCCTGCCCTCGGACGGAGATTTCAATATTATCGGCGATCTGATTCGTTCCAGCCCGGATCACACCAATCTGGTAATTCTCCGGGACAAGGAATTCTGGGCCGACCAGGCCGATAACGACCTGCTCACCATCAACGACCAGACTATCACCACACCGGAGCTGACGCCGCGTGAAGGCGGCAGCGCCCTGGGCGGCAGCATCGGGATTTTCGTGTTTGACTCCGACACCGATGACGGTGAAATCCCGGAATCCCATCAGGCCGGGCAGAGCAACCTGACGGTGCCCGAACCGGTAATCTCGCAGTTGCCCTTTATTCTCGGGGTGGACATGTTCCTGGCCACAGAACCGGCTGG
>PWYF01000196.1 GCA_003567955.1 Thiotrichales bacterium | reverse complement strand
GCTCGGCGGTGTTCACGCCGCTGGCCAGCCCGGGCGTGATCATCGTCGACGAAGAACACGATATCTCCTTCAAACAACAGGACGGCTTCCGCTACTCGGCCAGGGACCTGGCCATCTGGCGCGCGCGTAAACTGGATATCCCGGTACTGCTTGGTTCCGCCACCCCCTCACTGGAAAGCCTGCACAATGCCGCCAGCGGTCGCTTCAGGCATCTGGTGCTGGATCAGCGCACTGGCGAAGCCAGCCAGCCCCGAACCGGCATTCTGGATGTGCGTGGCGCGCCCATGCGCGAGGGTATTTCCCCACGTTTGCGCCAGGCGATTGGCGAGCATCTGGATGCCGGCGGTCAGGTGTTGTTGTTTCTCAACCGGCGCGGCTTCGCGCCTACCCTGCGCTGTCATGATTGCGGCTGGATTGCCCACTGCCAGCGTTGCGACGCCCGGCTGACCTTTCATCGTGGCAGCGGCCGCGGTGAGCGGCTGGTTTGCCATCATTGTGGTGCGGTAACCCGGCGCCCGGAGCAATGCCCGCAATGCAACAGCACGGCGCTGGATCTACTCGGCCAGGGTACCGAGCGCATCGAGGCCGTGCTGCAAGAATACTTCCCTGATATTGGCATCGCCCGCATTGACCGCGACGCCATGAGTCGGCGGGAACAGCTGGAACACCTGCTGGAGGAAATACGCGACGGTCGCCGGCGCCTGTTGATTGGCACCCAGATGCTGGCCAAGGGGCACCACTTCCCCGAAGTCAGCCTGGTGGGGATTCTGGATGCCGATCACGGCCTGTTTGGGGCCGATTTTCGGGCCGGTGAGCGTATGGCGCAAATGATTGTGCAGGTCTCCGGGCGAGCCGGACGCGCCGAACGCGCCGGCGAGGTGCTGATCCAGACCCATCATCCGGACCACGAACTACTGACCCGCCTGCTTCGCGAGGGCTACCATGCCTGGGCCCGGGCTGAACTGGAACAGCGCCGCGAAGCCGGCTGGCCGCCTTTCAGCCACCTCGCCCTGTTGCGTGCCGAGGCCCCTGATGCCCGGGTTCCCATGGCCTTTCTCGAGCAAGCCTGCGAACTGGCCCGACCGCTGGCCGGCCCCGCCGTCAACCTGCTTGGGCCCGTGCCCGCCGCGATGGAACGTCGTCAGGGGCGCTGGCGGGCGCGACTGCTGATACAGGCCGATGAGCGCGCCGGGCTGCAAAATCTGCTG
This sequence comes from Thiotrichales bacterium, assembly GCA_003567955.1. Taxonomy (GTDB): domain Bacteria; phylum Pseudomonadota; class Gammaproteobacteria; order UBA5335; family SLRW01; genus SLRW01. The sequence goes on along the minus strand of PWYF01000196.1, from coordinate 3,610 downwards.
CGACGATTGATCCCGCTGCTGGCGGAACAAAAACAGGCGCGCAAGGTGCGCTGGAGTATTGATGTGGATCCGCAGGAAATTCTTTAACTACGTGGTTACGTGATTAAGTGGTTACGTGGTTAGGTCGCGGGAAGGATTGTTGCAGATTCGACAACCCTGGCGCACGCGCCGATACGCTGGAAAAACATGCCGTGGTTTCGGCGCGTACTCCTGCATAACAGTTTGACACTGTGGCGTCTCGCGACTTAAAACCTAATCACTTAATAACGTAATCACTTAATAACGGTTGCTCATGAGTGAAAAGATTGCAAAGTCCGACGCTGAATGGCGTGAGGAGTTGAGCGAGGAGGCGTATCGGGTGGCGCGGCGGGGCGGCACCGAGCGGCCCTTTGACAACGCCTACCATGATTGCAAGACGCCGGGGGTCTATCACTGCGTGTGCTGCGATGCGCCATTGTTTGAAGCCGGAACCAAATTCGACTCGGGGACCGGCTGGCCCAGCTTTTATGCCCCGGTCACCGATGAAGCGGTCAGCGAAAACAGTGACCGCAGCCTGTTCATGACCCGCACCGAGGTGCTCTGCGCGCGCTGTGACGCCCATCTTGGCCACGTCTTCCCCGACGGCCCGGAACCCACCGGCCTGCGCTACTGCATGAACTCAGCCGCCCTGCGACTGGCGCCCGATGACAGCGCCCGCTGAGCCGGAAGGACTCGGACTGACTGTCAGCGCGGCGCACGCCCCGGCAGCACGAACAATAAATCAGCGTTTCCTTTATAAGCCGGCATAGCCCAAGGTACACTTGCGCCTTTGGGTCGCATGGGGAGTATTCGTGAAAGCCGCTCTGGAAGAACTGCTCACGGCGTCGCTGCAGACGCTTGCCGGAGACGTGTTGCCCGACGGGGCCACAACGGAAGACATCAATCTGGAGCGCACCCGTGACCCGCGTCACGGTGACTTTGCCACCAACGCCGCCATGTTGCTGGCACGCCATGCACGCATGAACCCCCGCCAGCTGGCCGAGCACATTATCGCCCGCCTGCCCGAATCCTCCCTGGTAGCCAGGGTGGACATTGCCGGCCCCGGGTTTATCAACTTCTTCCTGGCGCCCGCGGCCTACCGCGAACAACTCACCCGTGCCCTTGCCGCCGGTGAACAATGGGGCCACAGCGACATCGGCGCCGGGCAGCGGGTACAGGTGGAATTCGTCTCCGCCAACCCCACCGGGCCGCTGCATGTGGGCCACGGTCGGGGCGCCGCCTATGGCGCCAGTGTGGCCAATATTCTCGCCGCCACCGGCCACGCCGTGCACCGTGAATACTATGTCAACGACGCTGGCCGGCAGATGGATATCCTCGCCGCCAGCGTGTGGCTGCGCTACCTGGAACATTGCGAGGAACTCATCGATTTTCCCGCCAACGGATATCGCGGCAGCTACATCCGTGACATCGCCGAACAACTCAAGGCCACGCATGGCGAACGCTTCTACCGCCCGGCGGATGAAGTCATGCAGGGGCTGCCCGATGACGAACCCCGGGGTGGTGACAAGGAACGCCACATCGATGCCCTCATTGCCCGCAGTCGTGAATTGCTGGGCGAGGAAGACTTCCGCATCATTCTTGACGCCGCGCTGGAGGCCATCCTTGCCGACATCCGGGATGACCTCGAGGAGTTCGGGGTCAGCTACGATGAGTGGTTCTCCGAGCGCCAACTGGTTGAGAGTGACGCCGTGGCGCAGACGCTGGCGCGGCTTGAGGATAAAGGCCTGGTTTACGAGCAGGACGGCGCGCGCTGGTTCCGCGCCACGGACTTTGGCGACGACAAGGATCGGGTGGTGGTGCGTGACAATGGCGTCGCCACCTATTTCGCCTCTGACATTGCCTACCATCTCAACAAGCTTGAGCGTGGTTACCAGCGACTGATCGACATCTGGGGCGCCGATCACCACGGTTATGTCCCCCGGGTACGCGCCGGACTGCGCGCGCTGGAGATGCCCGAAGCCTCGCTCGATGTGTTGCTGGTGCAGTTCGCCATCCTCTGGCGCGGGGAAGAGAAAATCCAGATGTCCACCCGCTCGGGTGACTTTGTCACCCTGCGCGAACTGCGCCATGAAGTGGGCAATGATGCCGCGCGTTTTTTCTATGTCATGCGTTCCAACGAGCAGCATCTCGACTTTGATCTTGAGCTGGCCAAATCACGCACCAACGAAAACCCGGTGTACTACATCCAGTACGCCCATGCCCGCATCCAGAGCGTATTTGACCAGCTCAAGGCCCGTGGCGGCGACTTTGATCCCGAGCGTGGCCTTGCCAGTCTGTCGCGTCTGGACGAAGACCACGAAATGGACCTGATGGTCGAGATCTCCCGCTACCCCGAAGTGCTCGAACAGGCGGCACGCAACCATGCGCCGCACACCCTGGCGCATTACCTGCGTGATCTTGCCGGAGCCTTGCACACCTATTACAACGCACACACCTTCCTGGTCGACGATGAGGCCCTGCGTGACGCCCGGCTGTGTCTGTGTCTGGCGACCCGCCACGTGCTGCGCAGCGGCCTGGACCTGCTGGGCGTCTCCGCGCCGGACGACATGTAATGCCTTCCACCATCACCACAACCGGCCGCCGCAGGCGATCCGGCGCCACCCGCAAGGGCGAAGGCCCACTCCCCGGCTGGGTCTGGCTGTTGCTGGGCATGGGGCTGGGGTTGGTGGTGGCCCTGCTCATCTACCTGCTGCAATACACCATGGAAGACAGCGTGGATGCGGCCGCTGGCGAGTCAACGCCGGCGGCCGAACAAGTCACCGAAACCGTGGAACCCGATCCGGCACCCGAGGAGGATGAAACAACCGTCATCCAGCCGGTGGAAGAAGTTCCCGAGGAACGCCGGCGCTTTGATTTCTACAGCCTGCTGCCCGATCTTGAAGTGGTGATCCCGGAGCGCGAGCAACCAGTGGCGCCGGAACGCCGCCCGCCGCCCGAAGCTGCCGTGGAACCCGAAGCCGGCGTAAGGTACCTGATGCAGGCCGGCTCCTTCCGTTCACACGCTGATGCCGACCGCATGAAGGCCAGCCTCGCCCTGCTGGGTGTGGAATCACGCATCGAGTCTGTCACCATCGAGGACGGCGGGCGCTGGCATCGCGTGCGTATCGGCCCCATCGATGATTTCGAACGCATGCAGACCATCCACACCCGCCTGGCCGACAACGATATTGACGTCATGGTGATTGAGGTCAGGGAATAGACCGGGCGTAGACCGGTCGTTTTACGTTTTAGGTGTCAGGTTTTAAGACGCGGGGAACGGACAGTTTCCGGGCCTGTTCGGGATAGCGCTGTGGCAGCGTCAGGTTTGATAAAAGCCTGAATCATGAAGCTCATGAAGAAAAGAAGCACTTGAAGGGTTAAGAATTCTCATTTGTTTACGGGTTTTCTTCATGTGCTTCATGCCCTTCATGGTTAAGGAAACACTGATTTATTCGTCGCGTCTCAGCGGGCCCTGCGGCGTCCATATGCAAGGCGCCGGGCGCAGTCGAAGGCTGGTTGCCTTTGCAAGCACGGCAACGCCGCAGATGGGCGCCGCAGGGCCCGCCCTTCGGGGCACAGCCCGCGTCCCGGT
>PWYF01000012.1 GCA_003567955.1 Thiotrichales bacterium | reverse complement strand
CCCATGGTATCGCCCAGAAACACCCGGGTATCCGCAGAGGGCAGCTCACCCCGACTGCGTCGCACCAGCGCCAGACCTTGACGTTGACACAATGCAGCGACGTCATCGAAACGTTGTGGATGCCGGGGCACCAGAATCAGCAAAACCTCGGCAGGCATATCCTGCAGCGCCGACAGGATATGGGGCTCCTCACCTTCGCGCGTACTGGCGGCAATCCATACCGGACGCGAGGCAGCCCACTCACGTCGCCATTGCAGACCCTGATCGCGGGCATCCGCCGGCAATTCAATATCAAATTTGAGGTTGCCGGCTACTTCGCAATGCCCTGCTCCCAGTACGCGCAAGCGTTGCGCGTCAGCTTCGCTCTGGGCGCCAACGCGGGTCGTGGCGGCCAGGGTCGCCTGCATGAGATTGCCGAGTCGCCGGTAAGCACTGAAAGTGCCGGGGGAAATTCGCGCGTTGGCCAGCACCAGCGGTACCTGCTCACACCAGAGCTGGTAATAAAGATTGGGCCAGAGCTCGGTTTCCATGATGATGGCCACTTGCGGGCGCAGCCTGTCGATAAACCGCCGTGTGGCCCCCGGCGTATCCAGCGGCAGAAAGCTGTGGTGGATACGCTCACCGAATAGCTCCCTGGCGCGAGCCGCGCCAGTAGCGGTCATTGTGGTGAGACGCAATTCATGCCCGGGATACGCGCTCAGCAACGCTTCAATCAGCGGCCTGGCGCCATTCACCTCGCCTACCGACGCCGCATGCAACCAGAGCACAGGGGATTTTCCGCCCGGCTGCGCCAGTCCCAGGCGATCCGCAAGACACTGGCGGCGCTGCCCGGCAACACCCCGGCAGGTCAAAAGCAGGACCATCGGAAACAGCAACCGCAACACCAGGCTATACAGGGCACGACTGATCAGCGCCCGTCGCGGGGCATCATCAGCCAGTGAGCCTGTTGGCTGTGACATAAGCGCAATCCATCCATGCCGAAGGTCCGGCAATGCTAGCACAAGGCCTTGCCAGGCCTTGTAGTCAGGACAAAACTGGTGGGGGTCATCCCCGGCCGGTTAGAATCCCGGGCAGCATGACCCCCGGCGGAGCACACGCAGCTTGGATCGCAAACAAAACAACCCCGACAAACCTGGCACACAGCTGTGGTTTCCCTGGCACTGGCCGGCATGGTTGCTGGTGGGTGTGCTCTGGCTGAGCAGCCGCTTACCCCACAGCGCCCGGTTGACCATCGGTCGGGGGCTGGGCGCGCTGGCCCGCCGCCTTGTCAGAGAACGCCGGCGGGTGGCGGCGCGTAATCTGGCGCTGTGTCTGCCTGACACCCCGGCGGCCGAACGCGACCAGCTGTTGCGCGATCACTTCGACTCCCTGGGTATCGGCGTGATGGAAATGGCCATGGCCTGGTGGACACCGGATCACCACTTCCCGCCGGTGGATGTCTGCGGCATGGAACATCTGGAGGCTGCCCGTGAGCAGGGCAAGGGCGTGATTTTGCTGAGCCCGCATTTCACCACGCTGGAAATCAGCGGCCGCATTCTGCTTCAGCATATGCAGGGCATACCGCGCCCCATGTACCGCCCACTGGACAACCCGGTGTTTGAGTCCGTGGTGGCCGGCAACCGGCGCCGGCTGTTCGGGGAGCTGGTCCCGCACGACAACATCCGCAGTCTGGTGCGTCTGCTGCGTCGGGGGGAAGTGGTCTGGTATGCCCCGGATCAAAGCTACCGGGGCAAACTAAGCGCGATGGTGGATTTTTTCGGGATTCCGGCCCCCACCAATACAGGCACGCCCCGCCTGGCGGCCATGACCGGCGCCCCGGTGGTCCCCTTCTTTGTCCAGCGCCTTTCCGGCCATCAGGGCTACAGACTGCACTTGTGGCCGGCTCTGGAAGACTTCCCCGGGGACGACCCGATTGCCGACAGCCTGCGGGTCCACCATGTGTTCGAAAGCCAGATCAACCACTGCCCGGAGCAATACTTCTGGGTCCACAAGCGTTTCAAGAAACGGCCACCCCAATATCCGGATCTCTATACTGACTAAGCAGTCAGGTCGCAGATGGGTGCGATCAATACATCAGCGTTCCCCTATGCGGATATCTGACATCATTTCAACCATCAGGTAACATGTCGGGTTCCGGTTTGCGCCTGCGGTCATGGAATCCACCATGGTCCGGCGGGCCGCAGGCCATACCCCGGGCCACATACAACAGGAGGCCACCCATGTTCGCCGCACTGATGAACTTCATGCGCGCCAACAACATCCTGCCGCGCATCTCCGACACTGAACGCCAGGCGCTTGAGGCCGGCACCGTCTGGATCGACGGCCAGTTCTTCTCCGGCAACCCGGATTTCAGAAAAATGCTGGCCGAGCCCTACAACAGCCTTTCGGCCGAGGAACAGGCATTCCTCGACGGCCCGGCGGAAGAACTCTGCCAGATGGTTGACCCCTACGAGCTTGAGCGCACTCGCAAGGTGCCCGAGAAGGTCGTGGATTACATCAAGAAGCAAGGCTTCATGGGCCTGTTGATACCGAAAGAATATGGCGGCAAAGGCTTTTCTACCCTGGCCATCTCCTCGATCATGGCCAAGGTCAACAGCTGGTCCACCCCCATGGGCACGCTGGTGGTGATCCCCAACTCGCTGGGCGCGGCGGAACTGCTCAAGCACTACGGCACGGACAAACAGAAAAAGAGCTATCTGCCCAAACTCGCCAGCGGCGAGTATGTGCCCTGTTTCGGCCTGACCGAGCTCACCGCCGGCTCCGACGCCGCCTCGCTCAAGGCCGAAGGCGAAGTCTTCAAGCAGGGCAAGTCGGTCAAAATCCGGCTTAACTTCGCCAAGCGCTATATCACCCTGGCCCCGGTGGCGAACCTGATCTCGCTGGCGGTGCGCCTGCATGATCCGGATAACCTGCTGGGCAAAGGCGAGGCGCCGGGCATTACCGTGATCATGCTTGAGAAAGGCACCAAAGGCCTGGAAATCGGCAACCATCACGTGCCTATCGGCCCGGGCTTTTATAACGGCCCCATCTTCGGCAAGGATGTGATTGCTTCGCCGGACCAGATCATTGGCGGCCCCGAATACGCCGGCCAGGGCTGGCGTATGTTGATGGAACAGCTTGCTGGCGGGCGCGCGGTATCGCTACCGGCCGGCGCCATCGGTGGCATGAAATCCACCGCCAGCGTCACCGGCCCCTACTCCATGGTCCGCAAGCAGTTCGGTTTCCCCATCGGCATGATGGAAGGAATCCAGAGCAAGGTGGCCGGCATTGCCGCACTGACCTACATGTTTGACGGTGCCCGGGTATATTCCTGCTCGGCTGTTGACAATGGCGAACAACCGCCGGTGGTTTCTGCCATTCTCAAGGCCAGCAGCACCGAATACGCCCAGCGCCTGGTCATCGATGGCATGGACGTGTTTTCCGGCGCCGGCGTAATGCAGGGGCCCAACAACATCCTCGGTACCGGCTACACGGGCACACCCGTGGGCATTACCGTGGAAGGCGCCAATATCATGACCCGTACCCTGATCATCTTCGGTCAGGGCGCCACCCGCTGCCATCCCTATGCCCTGCCGCTGGTCAAGGCCGTGGAAGAAGAGAATGTGGACGCTTTCCGCGCCAATCTGCTGGGGTGGTTGCGTCACACCGCGACCAACTGGGGCCGCACCAAGGTGCGCGGCCTGACCCGCGGCTTCAGTGCCGGCAGCCCGGTCTCCGGGCCCACCGCCACCTACTATCGACGGCTGGCCTGGGCCTCTTCTCGCTTTGCCCTGCTCACCGATCTGGCCATGTACCTGATCGGCGGCAAGCTCAAGGCCCGCGGCAATCTCACCGGCCGTTTTGCCGACGCCCTGACCTGGCAGGTGCTGGCCCTTTCAACCCTGCGCCGCTTCGAGGCCGAAGGCCGCCCGCGCGAGGACCTGCCGCTGGTGGAATACGCTTGCGAATACGCCCTGGCGCAGATCCAGGAAGCCTTCGAGGGTATTCACGCCAATTTTGATGCCCCGGTCGTGGGCCTGTGGCTGCGCTGGCCGGCGGCCCTGTTCCTGCGGCTGAACCCGCTTTCACGCGGACCGCGCGACCGTACTGTGCCAAAGGCGGCGGCTGCCATACAGACGCTGTCCGAACAATACCAGCGCCTGGTCAAGGGACAGGCCACCCCGCGTGAGGACAGTCCCGGCGCCGGCCGCCTGCTCAGAGCCTTCCGCCTGCAGGAAGAAAGCACACCGGTGGTGCGCAAACTGGTCAAGGCCCAGAAAACAGGCGATCTGGAACGCGGCGAGCCGCATGAAGTGGTCGAGGCGGCGAAGAAGCAGAAACTTGTCAGTGCCGCTGAAGCGAAGCTGGTCATGGACGCCCACAACGCCGTGATGGCCGCGATTGAGGTGGATGTCTTCTCGCCCGAGGAATATTTCGGCGAGCAGGCCCGGCCGCTCAACCCTGCCGGCAATGGTGCCACCGCCAGCACCGCAAAGACGACGACAAAGAACGCCACCACCAGTCGCAAGCGCACCACCACGCGCAAGAAAACCACCACCAAAACCGCCGCCAAAAAAACCAGCAGCAGCAAGAAAACCGCTAACGGTTAGGCTGGTGCAAAGCTTAAACCCCGGGCGCCGCCTCGCGACGCCCGGGGTTTTTTATGTGCGGGATAAAAACACTGCCTCACGCAAAGCCGCGAAGCCGCAAAGATAAAAAACTGAACCATGAAGAGCATGAAGCACATGAAGCACATAATTAATTTATAAAATCAGCGCCTTATATAACCCTTCATGAACTTCATGCTCTTCATGGTTAGTCGATTTTGATGTTTGCTTTGCGGCTT
>PWYF01000086.1 GCA_003567955.1 Thiotrichales bacterium | reverse complement strand
TCCCAAGGGTATGGCTGTTCGCCATTTAAAGTGGTACGCGAGCTGGGTTTAGAACGTCGTGAGACAGTTCGGTCCCTATCTGCCGTGGGCGCTAGAAACTTGAGGGGAGCTGCTCCTAGTACGAGAGGACCGGAGTGGACAGACCTCTGGTGTTCCGGTTGTCACGCCAGTGGCACTGCCGGGTAGCTATGTCTGGAAGGGATAACCGCTGAAAGCATCTAAGCGGGAAGCCCACCCCAAGATTAGGTTTCTCTGGACCCTTGAGGTCCCTGTAGGGCCGTTGAAGACTACAACGTTGATAGGCCGGATGTGGAAGCGCAGTAATGTGTGAAGCTAACCGGTACTAATTGCCCGTGAGGCTTGACCATATAACACCCAAGCGGTCTGAGACCGCTGTCATGGTCGGCAGCATACCTGCCTGAACAGATTCCGTATTGGCTGCTTCGTCGTTTGACGTGGCAGCAACCAGTTTGCCTGGCGGCCATAGCGAGCGGGAACCACCCGATCCCATTCCGAACTCGGAAGTGAAACCGCTCAGCGCCGATGGTAGTGCGGGGCTCTCCCCGTGCGAGAGTAGGTCACTGCCAGGCTCCAAACCAGACCCCCGGGATTAATTTCCCCGGGGGTTTTTTTATGGCTGCAGAAGTGGTTGCAGCAACGCCCTTCGGTTAGACTCCCGCTCTAATTGATATTTTCCTGTTCAAGCAGTGGTATAGGTGGAGAAGTGGATGCCTGAATTGCTCACCAAGGTGGTGCTGGCCTATTTGCTGGGCTCCGTGCTGGCCAGCATTGTGCTCGGACGCCTGATGGGCGTGGATGTGCGCGGCGTTGGCAGCGGCAACCCTGGTGCCACCAATGCCTTGCGAGCACGGGGCTGGGGCTTTGCGCTGGCGGTGCTGGGGCTGGATCTGGCCAAGGGTGTGCTGGCGGTGCTGCTGATTGCTTCTCTGGCGTGGCCCTGGTCCGGCGCTGCTGAAACCGGGCTTGCACTCTGGTTGCCGGCGGTCTGCGGGGTTGCTGCGGTAGTCGGTCATGTGTGGCCAATCTGGCACGGTTTTGATGGCGGCAAGGGTGCCGCCACACTGCTGGGCTGTGTTGCTGCGGTGATGCCCATGGCACTGATCCCCATGCTCGCCGTGTGGTTAGGGGGCGCGGTGGCCACCGGCTATGTGGGTCTGTTTACCGTGCTTGCTGCTGTTAGTGTCGCGGTCTGGGCTGTACTGGTGCCTGCGGATGGGATATTGGCGCCAGAGGCGGCGTTTGCCATCCTGATGGCGTTGTTGATGATTTATACTCATCGCCAGAACTTGCTGAACACCTGGCAGGGGACTGAACACCGTTTTGAATCCTTCATGATCTGGCGGCGGCTGTTGCGGCGGGATTAAACCGTCATCGGGCCGTTCGCATCCTGCCAATCATTCGACCGGAGCGCATGTGAATACACAGGATCAGTTGCTTGAGCTACTGGCCGACGGCAAAGTGCACTCCGGCGAAGCGCTGGCGCGGGCACTTGGCGTGAGCCGGGCAGCAGTCTGGAAGCATTTGCAGCAACTCGGAACACTGGGCCTGGAAATAACCGCACGGCACGGGCAGGGCTACAAACTGTCGTCGCCGCTTGAGTTGCTTGATGCGGAACTCATCCGTGAACAGCTCGGCAAAGCGTTGTGCCGGCAGATTGCTGCCATCGAAGTCCACCGCAGTATTGATTCCACCAACAGCTACCTGATGGAAGCGCCGGCAGACGCGCCGGCAACGCCTGGCCGACTTTGTCTGGCCGAATACCAGAGCGCCGGTCGCGGGCGGCGCGGGCGCCGCTGGCAGTCGCCGTTTGGCGCCAGTGTCTATTTGTCCCTGCGCTGGCGATTCGGGGAAACCCCCTCGCAATTGCCGGCGCTGGCGCTGGCCGCAGGTGTGGCGGTGGCCGATACGCTGGAAGCAGCAGGGGTGGAAGCCGTGGGACTCAAGTGGCCGAATGACATCTACTGGCGTGGCCGCAAACTGGGGGGCATTCTGCTTGAGATGCGTGGCGAGGCAGGTGGCGCCAGCGAAGTGGTTATTGGCCTGGGCCTGAATGTGAGTATGCCGCCGGGCGTCGCACGCGAAATTGACCAGCCCTGGGTGGATCTGGCCGAGGTGCTGGGCTCGAATCGACCTGCTCGCCCGGCGCTTGCCGCCGCGCTGTCCAGGGCCCTTTGTCAGGCCGTATTGCGGTTTACAGACGAGGGCTTTGAGGCTTTTGTGGCGGGTTATGAACGCCGGGATGTGCTGGCGGGTCATGAGGTCAGGCTGGAACAGGGGGGCAAGATACTGCAGGGTAAAGCACTGGGTATTGATACTGACGGGGCGCTGAAAATACGGATTAATGGTGAAGTCCGGCGTTATGTTTCGGGGGATGTCAGCCTGAGGCGGGTGTCGTGAAATTGTTGCTGGATGTGGGGAACAGTCGTATCAAGTGGGCGTGGCTGGACGAACAGGGCGCGCTGACTTGCGGGACTCCCGGGCTGCATGCACGGGAATCAGCAGCAGGTTTTGTGGCTCGCCTTGCCGCTGAGAGCGCGTCACCGGATCGAGTGATTGTGTCGCATGTGGGTAGTGTCGCGCTGCGGGAATCACTGGAATCGGCAATCACTGCACGCTGGCCTGGTGTGGATATGTACTGGCTGCAGGCGCGCACGGAAATGTGCGGGGTGCGCTGCGCCTATGCCGACCCGACCCGGCTGGGCGCTGATCGTTGGGCGGCGCTGATCGGGGCGCGCAGTCGGTGGTCCGGGCCGGTGGCCATTCTTGATTTTGGTACGGCCATTACGCTCGACGGTCTGGCGGCGGACGGCACTCATCTGGGCGGATTAATCGCGCCCGGCTATCATCTGATGGTAGAAGCGCTGCATGGCAATACCGGCGCTCTGGCGGCAGCCGGCGCGGTCGATCATTCACATCCTCCAGACCTGTTTGCCGCTGACACAGTAAGCGCTATTAACAGTGGCATTTATCACTGCCTGAAGGGGCTGGTAACAGAAACGACCCGGGCGCTCGGGGACTGGATGCCGGGCGGATATACACTGGTCGCGACCGGGGGCGGGCTGGCGCATGTCCATGAATATTTGCCAGCAGCTACAGTGGTGGATCCGGATCTGGTGTTACATGGCCTGGCCCGTGCGGCCAGGGAGGGCGCGTGAAGTATCTGTTTTTGTTGCTGGTGCTGGCCAATGTGGTGCTTTTTGTGGCCTGGCTGCGGGTGCCGGCGCCGCAGATGGTTCAGGAACGTCCGCCGGAAAGCGCGCTGACGGCGGATGTTATTGTGCTGGAGCCCGTCGGGGAGACCCGGCATGAATCCGGCCGCGGGACGAGCCCGAGGGTGGTCGGGCGTGATGACCGCTGTCTCAGCCTCGGGCCGTTTTATTCGCCGGCGGCGGCCGAACAAGCCAGAGCCTGGGTAGAGCGCACCGGCATGGCTTATCTGCAGACACCCGGGGAAGAAACGTTCAAGGTCGGCGACTGGGTTTATCTGCCGCCGCTGGACTCCCGTGATGCGGCCACGGCACGCGCGCAGGAGTTGCGTGAGCTGGGCATTGATGACATTTATGTGGTGGCGTCCGATGAGTTTCGCAATGCGATTGCACTGGGGCTTTACAGTACCGACAGGGGTGTGAGCCAGCGTCTGGAATATCTTCAGCAGCTTGGAGTAGAAGCCGAGGTGCGTGAACGCACGCGTACTCGCGAAATTATCAGTCTCTATCTCTGGGGCGAGCAGCCTCCAGGGCCTGAGGCTGTGCCTGGCTATCTTGAGGAAGATGGCGCGACCCTGCAGGAAGTGGACTGCCAGCGGATTGAACAACTGCATGAGCAGGCCGGGATACGCTACAATAGCGCCGCCTGAGCCCCGAGGTGGGGCAATCTGACAAAGCTGGCGTAGCTCAGTTGGTAGAGCAGCTGATTTGTAATCAGCAGGTCGCGGGTTCGACTCCTGTCGCCAGCTCCATACAACGCGCCTTCGGCGCGAGTTTTAGGTTTTAGGTTTCAGGTTTTAAGACGACGCGCCCTGAAGGGCGCGTTTTTTTCTTAAAACCTAAAACCTAAAACCTAAAACACACGCGTAGCGTGGGCGCGTGTGTTGACTACGCCGGGGCGGTTGGCGACAATAGCGGGCTTATTTTTCGGAGGGGTGCCCGAGCGGCCAAAGGGAGCAGACTGTAAATCTGCCGGCTCAGCCTTCGGAGGTTCGAATCCTCCCCCCTCCACCACAATTTGGTTGAGCAGTCTGCTACGGGGTTGGCCAGTAGTGGATTGTGCCCCCGCAGGGGGAGGGTTCGAACCGATAGAGGTTCGAGCGGCTTGCGACAGCGAGCCGCAACGTTGCCGCGTAGCGGCAACGGCCCGAAGGGTGGAGCGTCGGAGGCGCGGAGTAATCCTCCCCCCTCCACCATGTTTCGGGCATTGCCGGCTTTTGCGGTGGCAGAAAGTTTGCAGTTGGCGGGATTGACGGCTGCGGGTGTAGTTCAATGGTAGAACCTCAGCCTTCCAAGCTGATGATGTGGGTTCGATTCCCATCACCCGCTCCACTTTAGTGCCACAAGGTGATGGTCGGCAAAAATTGGCCCATGTAGCTCAGCGGTAGAGCACTTCCTTGGTAAGGAAGAGGTCACCGGTTCAAGTCCGGTCATGGGCTCCAGTTCCGAAGTGCCGGTTGCATGAGGCGCCGGCGAAAGGAAGCCAAAAAGTCTGTTGGGGAGCAAGCACGATGTCCAAGGCAAAGTTCGAGCGTACCAAGCCCCATGTAAACGTGGGCACGATTGGTCATGTTGACCACGGCAAGACGACGCTGACAGCGGCGCTGACGAAGGTGCTGGGCGAGAAGTACGG
>PWYF01000090.1 GCA_003567955.1 Thiotrichales bacterium | reverse complement strand
TCCAGTCCATCTCGGAGACGTGGACCAGACCTTCCACACCTTCCTCAATTTCAACAAAACAGCCGTAGTCGGTGATATTGGTGACCTTGCCGAACATGCGCGTGCCTGCAGGGTAACGTCGGGCAATGTTCTCCCACGGATCTTCGCCCAGCTGCTTCAGACCGAGCGAGACGCGATTACGCTCACGATCGAACTTGAGCACCTTGACTTCAATATCATCACCGACATTGACCACTTCGGAGGGATGCTTGACCCGCTTCCAGGCCATATCGGTAATGTGCAGCAAGCCATCAATGCCGCCAAGATCGATAAAGGCACCATATTCGGTGAGATTCTTGACCACACCCTTGATGACGTTGCCTTCGGCCAGATTCTCGAGCAGCTGCTCGCGCTCGACGCTGTATTCGGCTTCCACCACCGCACGGCGGGATACCACGACATTATTGCGACGGCGATCCAGTTTGATCACCTTGAATTCAAGCTCCTTGCCTTCAAGGTAGGTGGTATCACGCACCGGGCGCACATCCACCAGCGAGCCGGGGAGGAAGGCACGAATGGTATTCAGATCCACCGTATAGCCGCCCTTGACCTTGCCGCTGATGTAACCGGTAACAACCTCTTCGGCTTCGTGGGCTCTTTCAAGCGCGGTCCAGGCACGTGCCCGCTTGGCCTTTTCGCGCGAAAGGATGGTCTCGCCGAAGCCGTCCTCGACAGCATCAAGGGCGACATCGACATCATCCCCTTCCTTGACCTCAAGCTGCCCCTCGTCATCGTAGAATTGCTCAATGGGGATCACACCCTCGGACTTGAGCCCTGCGTTGACAATGACGACTTCCGAGCGAATTTCTATCACCTTGGCGGTGATAATCGACCCGGGTTGCATTTCCTGATCTTTCAGGCTCTGTTCAAATAGTTCGGCAAAAGATTCGCTCATGAAACGTGGCTGTCCCGCGACTGTCTGCCAGTCGACTGTTACGATCCACAAGGCATTTCCCTGGCCCTGCGGGTTATGGTCAAATCCCGCCGATTCCCTGGCGGGGCCCTGAAAAAAATACCGGCCGCGACACCGGGCCGGTTTCTGCGCGCGTCTCAGTCAAGACCACGCGCCTGCACAAGCTCGCGAATTCGCGCCATCACCCCGTCTACCGGAATGCCCGTGGTGTCCACGCAGACTGCGTCTTCTGCGGGCACCAGCGGTGAAACAGCACGTCCGGCATCGCGTTCGTCACGCACCCGGATCTCCTCCGCAAGCCCGGCGAGACTAGCATCAAACCCCATCTCCTTCAACTGCTTATGGCGTCGACTGGCGCGCTCTTCGGCGGAGGCCGTAAGAAATATCTTCAACGGCGCTTCGGGGAAGACCACGGTCCCCATGTCACGGCCGTCGGCCACCAGGCCGGGGAGACGCTGAAAGTCCCGTTGCCGCGCCAGCAAAGCCTCGCGCACCAACGGCAGGGCCGCCACCCTGGAAGCCGCTTCTCCGGTATGCTCCTGACGCACCTCGCGAGTGACATCCTCGCCCTCAAGCATGATCTTCTCCGCACCTGCGGCCGTGGCATCAAACTGCACATCGAGATCCGCAGCCAGTCGGGCAAGCGTCGGCTCATCGTCCAGCGCCACCTCCGCACGCGCAGCGGCCAGCGCCACCAGTCGATAGAGCGCACCACTGTCCAGCAAGTGCCAGCCCAGCGCCTGCATCAGCAAGCGGCAAACAGTGCCCTTGCCCGAGCCACTGGGGCCATCCACGCAGATCACCGGTGCCTGAGCCCCCGCATTCATGCCGCCACCATGCCCTCCATCCGCGCCCCGTGGTCCTGCATCAAGCTCACAAACCCCGGGAATGACGTGGCCACATTGGCGCAATCATGAATTGTGACCGGCGATTGAGCCACCATCCCGGCCATGGCAAATGCCATGGCTATCCGATGGTCGCCATGACTGTCAATCTCGCCACCCTGAGGGCGCCCACCTTCAATCAACATACCGTCTTCAGTGGCCTCGGCGGCAATCCCGAGGCGCCTGAGACCCTCCGCCATCACCGCGATGCGGTCGCTTTCCTTGACCCGCAATTCAGCCGCCCCACGCAACCGTGTCTGCCCCTCGGCACAGGCCGCCGCGACCAGAATAGCGGGAAATTCGTCAATTGCCAGCGGCACCAGTTCCGGTGGAATATCAATCCCCCGCAGCTGTGCTGTTCTTACCTGCAGATCCGCCACCGGCTCGTCACCGTAATCACGGCGGCGATGCTCGCTGATATCAGCGCCCATGCGACGCAGAATCTCCAGAATCCCGGCCCGGGTGGGATTAACCCCTACCCCCTCGATTAACAAATCAGAGCCGGGCAACAAACTCGCGCCAATCAGGGCAAAGGCCGCCGAGGAAAGATCACCGGGGACGTTCACTTCACCGCCAAGCAACCGGCCGCCACCCCGGAGACTCACACGGTTGCTTTCGCTGTGAACTGCACAGCCGAATGCGCGCAACATGCGCTCGGTATGGTCGCGGCTGGGTCCGGGTTCTGTCACAGTGGTTTCGCCGTCGGCATATAACCCGGCCAGCAGCACACACGACTTGACCTGGGCGCTGGCCACCGGCATCTCGTAGGTCACGGCCTGCAACCTGGCGCCACCATAAATCCTGAGTGGGGCCCGCCCCTCCTGTGCACAATCAATACGGGCGCCCATGCCACGCAGCGGCTCCACCACCCGCAACATCGGACGGCGCATCAGAGAAGCATCCCCCACCAGCTCGCTGTCAAAGGATTGCCCGGCCAGAAGGCCCGCCAACAGGCGCATTGATGTGCCCGAATTACCCAGATCAATCGCGGCCGGCGGCGCCTGTAGCCCCTGCATCCCCACGCCTTCAATCTCAAGCGTTGTGGCCTCGGGCTGCTTGATCGTCACCCCCATGGCCCGAAATGCATCGCGGGTGGCCAGGCAATCGGCGCCATCAAGAAAACCCTGCACCCGGGTGTGTCCTTCGGCAATGGCGCCCAGCATCACTGCACGATGGGAAATTGACTTGTCCCCCGGCACCCGCATGCGCCCGGCAAGCCGGCCACCGGGGCTGACAACAATACGCTGCTCACTCACGACTGACGGCCCGGAGGAAAACGTCGATCACGCGCACCCTTGGCCCGGGTAAACACCGTTTCCAGACGTTGCTCATCGCCCTCGGCAATCGCCTGCCGGATTTCTTCCAGATGCCCCTGGAAGACTTCCAGCACCTGTACAATGGCGTCGCTGTTGGCCACGCAGATATCCCGCCACATCGCCGGGTCACTGGCGGCAATGCGGGTAAAGTCCCGGAAGCCCCCGGCAGCAAAATCAAAAATGGCTTCACTCTGGTCCATGCGCGCCAGGGTATCGACCAGAGTATAGGCCAGCACATGCGGCAGGTGGCTGGTCGCCGCCAGCACTTCGTCATGGCGCTGCAGATCCATCACCGAGACCCGTGCGCCGGCATTTTCCCACATATCGGAAACCACCCGAACTGCTGCCGGGGCGGTGACCGCTACCGGTGTCAGCACCACGGGCCGGTCGTCATAGAGACTGGGGAAAGAGGCATCCACGCCACTGCGTTCGGTGCCGGCGACGGGATGACCGGGGACAAACCAGGGCGGCACCTCACCGAAGACTTCAGCCACCGCATCCAGCACGTCACGCTTGGCGCTGCCCACGTCGGTGACAATCGCGTCAGCGGCCAGTTTTGGCTTGATGCGTTTCAATACCTCACGCATCGCCCCCATGGGTACGGCCAGCACCACCACATCGCAGCCCTTGACGGCGGCGGCAGGGTCCGTCTCGAAGCGATCTATCACGCCCATTTCCCGGGCACGCTCAAGGTGCTCACGGTGCCGCGAGCAGCCCACGATTTCGCCGCAATACTGCACACGTCGCAGCGAACGGGCGAGTGAACCCCCGATCAGGCCCACACCAATGACACACAAGCGCTTGATCATGCCTGCACAACCTTCTCCAGTTCCGCCAGCAGTCGCTGATTATGCTCGGACAACCCTATGCTGACACGCAAAAAACCCGGCAAACCGTAAGCCTCGACCGGGCGCACAATAATACCAGCCTGCAACAGCGCCTCGTAAACTGCCGGGGCGTCCGGGACCTGGACACTGATGAAATTGGCCACAGAAGGCAACCACCTGAGTCCCAGACGGTCAAAGCCCGCGCCAAGCATGCGAAGCCCCTCACTGTTTACTGCCACCGCCCGGGCGAGATGATCGCGATCGTCCAGCGCTGCCAACGCGGCAGCCTGGGCCACCACATTGGCGTTGAAGGGCTGGCGCACGCGATTCATCAGATCAGCCACGGCCGGGTGACACAGACCATAACCGATGCGCAGCCCGGCCAGACCGAAGGCCTTGGAAAAGGTGCGGGTCACGAGCAGATTGGGATAATTGTCAAGCCAGCGCGTAGCATCCGGATAGTCCGGCGCCTCGACATATTCGGCATAGGCTTCGTCCAGCACCACCAGTGTCCCGGGCGACACGCTGTCAAGCAGGGCACGCAAGGCGCCGGATTCAGCCCAGGTGCCGGTGGGATTGTTGGGGTTGGCAACAAAAACCACACCGGTACGGGCATCCACCTGCCCGGCCATGGCGTTCAGATCATGGCCACAGGGCATGGCACTGTCCAGACCCAGGGCCGGCACCTCGCGGGCCTCGGCATCCACGGCACGGGTCACCAGCATATACACAGCAAAACCATGCTGAGAAAACACCGCGTTGCGCCCCGGCCCCAGAAACACCCGCGCCGCCAGATCCAGCACATCGTTGGAACCATTGCCCAACACGACCTGCTCCGGTGCCACCCCGTGACGACGGGCCAGGGCCCGTTTGAGCTCAAAACCAT
>PWYF01000087.1 GCA_003567955.1 Thiotrichales bacterium | reverse complement strand
GTGTTTCAACGCCTGTGGGAATTATTGCTTGATGCCATCCGCCGACCAGCGGAGATCATCTGGCGGCCCCGCCTGGAAACCCTGCCGGGCTGGCAACGCTGGCTGCTGCAGGCCGCGCGCATTGTCCACAACGTGGCCCGCGAGCTGACCCAGGGCCAGATCACCCTGCGCGCCATGAGTCTGGTCTACACCACGCTGCTGGCGCTGGTGCCCCTGCTGGCGCTGAGCTTTTCGGTCCTCAAGGCCTTTGGTGTGCATCAGCGCTTCGAACCGGTGCTGCTCAACCTGCTCGCCCCGCTGGGTGAGCGCAGCGACGAACTCACCACTACCATTATCGGCTTTGTGGAAAACATGCGGGTCGGGGTTCTGGGTTCTATTGGCCTGGCGCTGCTGATCTACACCGTCATCACCCTGGTGCAGAAAATCGAGCAGAGCTTCAACTACATCTGGCGCATTCACCATGCCCGCAGCCTGGGCCAGCGTTTCAGCGACTATCTCAGCGTCATTCTCATCGGGCCACTGCTGGTCATCGCCGCCCTGGGCGTGACTGCCACCGTCATGAGCACCACGGTGATGCAACGGCTGGCGGAAATCGAACCCTTTGGCAGCGCCGTCGTGGGCGTCAGCTTACTCATGCCATGGATTACCGCCTGGGCCACCTTTACCTTCGCCTACGCCTACATCACCAATACCCGGGTACGTTTCCTGGCTGCTGCCGGCGGCGGGCTGGTGGCGGCCGTATTGTGGAAGTCGGTGGGGTTTGCATTTGCCGCTTTTGCTGCCGGCTCTACCCGTTTTGATGCAATCTACTCCAGCTTTGCCATCATGATCATGCTGCTGATCTGGGTCTATCTGAGCTGGCTGGTGTTGATGATCGGCGCCCAGGTCGCCTTTTATCTGCAAAACCCCCGTTTTGTCAGTCGCGAGGATCCCGACGCGGAGCGTCCCGAATCAGAAAGCGAATTGCTGGCGCTGGCGATCATGCATCAGGTGGCCAGGTATTTCATGGAAGGAAAACCCTGCACGCCCGAGATACTGACTGCCCGGCTGGGCGTGCCGAGCGGCCGCCTCGATCCGGTGATCGACAACCTGCTGTCCAGCTATTTACTGGTACAGACCCGCGAAGATTCACCGGGCCTGCTACCCGGCCGCGATCCGGCCGAATTGCGACTGGGCGAAATTCTCGACTGCGTGCGGCATGGCCGTGACATGCCGGTTGTCACAACCAACCTGCCGCACGCGGTCACCGAGACGCACGCCCATATAGAGCGGGCCATCGCCTCGGCACTGGGGGAGCAGACCCTGCATGACCTGGTCCGCAGCACTGCCGGCGCCGATAAAGCTGACAGTTAAGGAAACACTGATTAATTCGTCACGTCTGAAGCGGGTCCTTAAAGCTGAAACAGCGCGCCTGTCGCCACAATCACACCGCCCGGCCCACGCCAGAACCCCGGCAATGGCCCGTCAGGCCGCTTTGCAGTAAGATGCCCGGCATTCGCACGATTGTCTGGAGCATGCATGAGCGCTTATTCACACCTGCTTGCGCCCCTGGACCTGGGCTTCACCACCCTGCCCAACCGGGTCCTGATGGGCTCCATGCACACCGGCCTGGAAGAAGCCCCGAACGGCTTTGAACGCCTGGCCGCCTTTTACGCCGAGCGGGCGCGCGGTGGCGTGGCGCTGATCGTGACCGGCGGCATCGGCCCCAACCCCGAAGGCTCGGTCTATCAGGGCGCGGCCAAGATGGACACCCCCGAAGAAGCCGAACAGCACCGGGTCATCACCGAAGCCGTGCATCGTGAAGGCGGCCGTATCGCCATGCAGATCCTGCACTCCGGTCGCTACGCCTTTAATCCCGAGTCGGTGGCCCCGTCGGCCATCCAGGCGCCGATCAATCCCTTCACGCCGCGTGAGATGACGCCCGAGGACATCGAGCGCACCATCGATGATTACGCCCGTTGCGCCGAGCTGGCCCGGTCCGCCGGCTATGACGGGGTCGAGGCCATGGGCTCCGAGGGTTATCTCATCAACCAGTTCATCGTCGAGCGCACCAACAAGCGCAGCGATGAATGGGGCGGCAGTTACCAGAACCGCATCCGTTTCCCGCTGGAAATCGTTCGCCGCATTCGCGAGCGCGTGGGCGAGGACTTCATCATCATCTACCGCCTGTCGATGCTGGATCTGGTCGAACAAGGCAGCACCTGGGCGGAAGTGGTGGAACTGGGCAAGGCCGTGGAAGCCGCCGGCGCCACCATCATCAACACCGGCATTGGCTGGCACGAGGCGCGCATCCCCACCATCGCCACCATGGTGCCGCGCGGCGCCTTCAGCTGGGTGACCCGCAAGATGCGCGAGGAAGTCAGCATTCCGCTGGTCACCACCAACCGCATCAACACCCCGGATATCGCCGAGGACATCCTCGCCCGGGGCGACGCCGACATGGTCTCCATGGCCCGTCCGCTGCTGGCCGATGCCGAATTCGTGGCCAAGGCCGCCGCCGGGCAGAGCGAGCGGGTCAACGTCTGCATCGGCTGTAACCAGGCCTGCCTGGATCACACCTTTGAGCTCAAGCTGACCTCGTGCCTGGTGAACCCCCGCGCCTGTCACGAAACCGAACTGAACTATCTGCCCACCGACGCCCCGCGCAAGGTCGCCGTCATCGGCGGCGGCCCGGCCGGGCTGGCCTGCGCCAGCATTGCCGCCGAACGCGGCCACCAGGTCACCCTGTATGAGGCGGCCGACGAGCTTGGCGGGCAGTTCCGCATGGCCATGCAGGTGCCGGGCAAGGAAGAATACGGCTCCACCATTCACTATTTCGCCGCCGAGCTGGCCGCCCACGGCGTCACCATCCGCACCGGCACCCGGGCCGATGCCGCGATGCTGGCTGATGGGGGTTATGACGATGTGATCATCGCCACCGGCGTGGTGCCGCGTATCCCCGACATCCCCGGCATCGACCACCCCAGCGTGATGACTTACCCCGAGGTACTGCTTGGGCAGCGCGAGCCCGGTCGGCGCGTGGCGCTGCTGGGGGGCGGCGGCATTGGCGTGGATACGGCGCAGTTTCTCGCTCACGACCCGGCAAGCGCCTCGCCGGGGCTGGACACTGAACTGTTCCTGCGCGAATGGGGCATTGATACCGAGATCAAGGCCCGCGGCGGGATCGAAGGCGTAGAGCCGGACATCCACCCCGCCGCGCGCGAGCTGTGGCTGCTCAAGCGCAGCAGCGGCAAACCGGGGCAGGCCCTGGGCAAAACCACTGCCTGGATTCATCGCAGCGAACTGCGGCGGCGTGGCGTCAATATACTCAGTGACGTAAGCTATCAGGGCATTGACGATGCCGGCCTGCACTACAGTGACGAAAACGGCGAGGTGCATTGCCTGTCGGTGGACAGCATTGTGCTGTGTACCGGGCAGGAGCCCCTGCGCGAATTTGATGAGCCACTGCGGCGCGCGGGCGTTAACGTACACGTGATCGGCGGCGCGGATGTGGCCGCCGAACTGGACGCCAAGCGCGCCATCAAGCAGGGCGCGGAGCTGGCCGCAAGCCTCTAGCACTATCGCCGGGGCACGAAGAAAAGTCTGACGGAGAGTAAAGATGCGGGTTCTGGTCGCTGACGACAGCCCCACAAGCCGCCGGGTACTTCAACTGCACATCGAGAAGATGGGCCATGAAGTGATACCGGCCACCGATGGTGACGAGGCGCTGAAGCTGTTCCTGGATCAGCGCCCGGACCTGGTACTGCTCGATGTGGTCATGCCCGGCCGCAGCGGTTTTGATATTGCCCGCGAAATGCGCAATGAGCGCCCGGATGACTGGATTCCGATCATCTTCCTCAGCGGCAACGTCAAGGATCAGGACGTCGCCGACGGCATTGATGCCGGCGGCGATGACTACCTCACCAAACCGGCCAACCCGGTGGTATTGCGGGCCAAGATGCTGGCCATGCAGCGTATCTCCAACATGCGTCATCAACTGGCCGAGGCCAACCGCCAGCTGGTGCACCAGTCCAACCACGATTCGCTCACCCAGCTCGCCAACCGCCGTGCGCTGGATGATTACCTGGCCAAGCAGTGGGCCGCCGCGGTGCGCCATGGCAGCCGTCCGCTGTCTCTGGTGATGCTGGATGTGGACTACTTCAAGGACTACAACGACCACTACGGTCACCAGGCCGGTGATGAATGCCTGGCCGCCATCAGCCAGGTGCTGCGCAAGAACCTGCTGCGCGTGGAAGACATGGCGGCCCGCTTTGGCGGCGAGGAGTTCATGATCGTGCTGCCGGAAACCCCGCTGGAAGGCGCGGTCAAGGTCGGTGAACGCCTGCGCCGCGAAGTGCGCGATCTGGGTATCAGCCACCGTTATTCGCGACTGGACTACAAGTTTGTCACCGTCAGCGTGGGCGTGGCCTCCACCATCCCGCGCGCCTCGCTCAAGCTCAAGCAGCTGATCAAGATGGCCGACCACGCCCTCTACGACGCCAAGAATGCCGGTCGCGACTGTGTCTGCTCGGCCATGCTGCACACGCCGGACGACATCGAAGGCTGATCGCACCATCGCACGCAAGCGAAGAGGTGGCCGATGGTTGATGAACGGGTAAAGCGCGCCATGCAACGCTGGCCCGGCCTGCCCCCCACCTTCGGCTGGCTGAAGCTCACCCGCCGCGGCCACTGGCTGCTGGAAGGCGACAAGCGCATCACCCACCCCCGCACCATCGACTTTATCGGCCGCAACTACCTGCCCGATGAGCAGGGGCAATGGTATTTCCAGAACGGCCCCCAGCAGGTCATGGTGCAACTGGAATACATGCCCTTGATCCTGCGCCTGAGCGGTGACAGGGAGGCGGGCGAAACCGGCTCACTGGTCACCCATACCGGTCTGCCGGTGGATCACC